>JAHEEO010000025.1:0-11727 GCA_024640665.1 Rhodospirillales bacterium
ATCGTGGAATTGCACGCGGCCGTCAAAAACGCGATGCACCATGCGGGCGACATCATCGGCTTCAAAAGCCTTGCTGATTTCGTGGTGGCACATACATCGGCCAGTTGCATAGCGCATTTCATCTTCTTGCAAGTGATAAGTCGCGTCCGCGAACAATTCATCGTTGCCGGCATGGTCGTAGTGCAAATGGGTAATGACGACGTCTTTGATGCTGGCAACTTCAATATTCAATGCTTGGAGCCCTGTTTCAACGGGTTGGGTAATGTTTCTGCCACGTTGCTTTGCGACAGCAGCACCGAATCCCGTATCGACGATGATTGTGCGGGACTTTCCAACAATTGCCCAAACATAGTAATTGAGGGGCATAGGGCTCGAGTCGTGCGGATCGCCTTCGATAAAATTTTCTGATGCAAGTCGCGCAAGCTCTGCGTATTTAATGGCGTGTACTTCGTAAATATCGTCTTGCATGCTAAGTCTCTCGATCATTCGTCAATTATTGTTGAGTCGAAATTCCGGCTGGGCCGGCACGATTGCGTGAACTTGCAGTTATCGCGTTACAAATGGATTGGCTGTTGCTCCGCTTGTATCTATCCACACGCTTTTTTCCTGCAAGTATTCACGAATTGCCGACAATCCGCTTTCCCGACCGAAGCCTGATCGCTTGTAACCGCCAAATGGCGAAATGAAGCTGCTGACCCGATACGTGTTGATCCACACTGTTCCAGATTCGAGGCGCTTGGCCATGTTCAGGCAGCGGTTTATGTCTGAAGTCCAAACGCCGGCGGCGAGACCATATTGTGTGCCGTTTGCGATCTCGATAGCTTCATCCTCATCTTCGAAGGGGATGACCGCAAGTACCGGGCCGAATACTTCTTCTTGCGCAATACGCATAGACGGCGTCACATCCGTGAAAACGGTCGGTTCGATAAACCAGCCGTCACCGCATTCTGGTCGCGTAGCTGCCTTGCCACCGAGCACGCAGCGTGCGCCCTCGGCTTTGGCAATCTCGATGTAGTCCAGCACTTTCGCGTACTGCGGCTGAGTGGTAATGGGCCCCACTTGTGTTGCAGTATCCAGCGGATCTCCCATACGTGCTGTCGATGCGAATGCAACGAATTTTTCAACAAACTCATCGAGAATGCTCCGTTGAATCAGCGCTCGAGATCCTGCAACGCAAGTTTGTCCAGTGGCAGCGAAGATTCCGGAGACAACCCCCTTAACCGCATTGTCGAAATTTGCATCGGCGAAGACGATATTCGCCGACTTACCGCCAAGTTCCATAGTTACTGGCTTGATGTGTTTGGCCGCTGTCGCATAGACATGTTGACCCGTTAGATCGCCGCCGGTGAAGGCGACTTTAGCAACGTCAGGATGCCCGACCAGGGTGTCCCCGATCTCGTTGCCAAATCCTGTCACAATATTCACGACGCCAGGTGGGAATCCAGCTTCCGCAAATAGTTTGCCAAATTCAAGTGCAGAGACGGACGAGTGTTCGGAAGGCTTCCAGACAAAGGTGTTGCCTGCTGCGAGAGCCGGCGCGAGTTTCCATGCGCCAAGCATGAGCGGCGAGTTCCACGGCGTAATTGCTGCAACTACGCCGAGCGGTTCCTCGAATGTGAAATTGAACATGCCGGGCCTGTCGATCGGCAAGACGCGTCCTTCAATCTTGTCCGCTAAGCCACCAAAGTAATGAAACCATTGGGGCATATAGTGCAGTTGAGCGCTCATTTCATTGATGAGTTTGCCGTTATCCCGAGATTCAATCTCAGCCAGCTCATCCGCACGCTTTGCCAAGAGGTCGCCGAAGCGACGCAGCAGGGCGCCCCGATCCGTCGCGCTAAGCTCCGCCCAACTCGGGGCTTTCAGTGCAGAACGAGCTGCTCCAACGGCTTGATTGACGTCGTCTATCGTGCCGCGCGGAACTAGCGCCCAGGGTTTCCCGGTAAACGGATTGAGCGATTCGAAGAATTCGCCGTTGCCTGACTCGACCCACTGGCCGCCTATCAACATGCGGTGTTTTTGCACGGTTGAGCCCCTCGACTACGACTTTTCCGACTCAAGTTCAGCGAGTGCTTCTTTGGCTACGCGGAATGAATCAACAGCAGCCGGAACACCGCAATAGATAGCGACTTGCAGCAGTACTTCGCGAATTTCTTCCTTAGTGCAGCCGTTTCTAATCGCCCCTTTTACGTGCATCTTCAGCTCATGATTGCGGTTGAGTGAGCTGATCATGGCGATATTCAAGAGGCTGCGTATTTTCTTAGGCAGGCCATCTCGTCCCCAGCAAGCGCCCCAGCAGTATTCTGTTACCAAACGCTGGAGTGGCATGTTGAAATCGTCGGCTGCAGCAAGAGATTTTTCTACGTAGGCTTCGCCAAGCACTTCTTTGCGAATCTGCAAGCCTTTTTCGAATAGCTCGTCGTTCATTTCTTCTCCTTTTAGAAAATATTTAGTGTTGAAATAAGCCTTGTTGTTTCGTTCGTAATCAGCGAGAGGGCCAGATCGGATCGGCAATCGCCGCATACTCTGGGTACACGGTTTTTGGTTCTCCATCCTGCCACTGAACTACTAGCAGTTCGGCGTCGATGCGACGGCCGTGCTCATCGAAACGTATACGATTGCCAGGAAAGTAACGGGCAGGGCCGTCAGAAATATCCATGGTGCGAATAGCCTCGGCAACTGCATGTTTATCTGCCGTGCCGGCCATTTCTAGCGCAGTTTTAATAATCCAAACATGTCCATATGCGCATATCGGGTTTTGTGTGAGCCATGGTTCGCCACTGCGTTGTTTATATTCCTGTGACAGAGCTTCTTCGCCGCGTACGCCCCAATTTGCGACGATTGACATCACGCCCTCCAGAAACTCCGCGTTCACATTGGCTTTGAGATCCGGGTCGCCCATTGCGCTGCCATTGGAAATGGTGGGCAATGCGCCCTTGCCAAGACCGAACTCATTGAGTTTCTCCAGTAACAGCTTCGCATCCGAAACAGCCGTAGGCAGCAACAAAAAAAGCTCTGGCTGCGACGCGCGAACGCGTTGTACCAGTGGCGCTGCGTTGGACAATGGAGGCGTGAAAGTCTCGTTGACGACGAGCGATAAGCCGTTATCCGCAAGTGTATTGCCTTCGAGCATGGGTTTGACGAATGCGACGGACGCAGCCGTGCTATCCATTACGAAGCCTATGCGTTTTGGGCGAATGCCTGAGGCGCTCTCAGCGAGTCCCATCAGAATTGGCAGCGCATCCTGTGCTTGTTTTACACCGGTTGCAGATGTCTGAAATATATAATTGAAACCGCGCCCGGTTATCAGATCCGAATAGGACAAGGTCAGCATCGGCAGTTCCGCCCGCTCAGTAACTTCGGAGACCGCCAACGTAAAGGAACTCAGGTAGGAGCCGGTAACACCAATCAAGTCGGGATGCTCTGCAACCATGCGTTGCGCCGCATTGCTTGCGCGTTCAACGCTGTCCCCAGCATCAAATACCAATAACTCGAGTGGGCGGCCACCCAGCGAATGTATGCCGCCTGTCTCATTGATGTGTTCAATGGCCATCTCTGCGCCTACGCGCATGACTTGTCCTTGTCTGGCCCACGGGCCTGACAGAGGGACGATCAAGCCCATCTTTACGCTGTCGCCAGTTTGACTGTGTGCGGTCACAGAAATCAGCGTTGCGCTCGCAATGAGCAACGCCATGTGAGCAAGCTTTCTTGAAGTCATCGGCTCGTTGCTCCGTCTATAGTGAATGTTTCGCCCGTGCCAGCCGGGCTACATTCCCAAGTATGCCGCGCGAATTCGATCGTCATTCTTCAGTGTCTCCTGATTGCCTTCGAGAATAACTCTTCCGGTCTCAAGCACATAAGTCCTTGCAGCGAAATGCAGCGCTTCTGCAACCCGTTGTTCGACCAGCAAGACGCTGATCCTTTCGGATTCATGAATTTCCACAACGCGTTCAAAGATCGTGTCTGCAATGCCAGGTGCTAAACCCATTGACGGTTCATCAAGCATCAACAGTCTTGGTGACGATGCCAGTCCGCGTGCGATGGCGAGCATCTGCTGTTCACCACCCGATAGTGTTCCGGCGGCTTGCTGACTGCGATCTGCGAGTCGTGGAAACCATTCGTAAAGTTGCGCCAATCTATCAGGCCAATGGCTGCGCGTCGGCAGCGCAAATGCGCCCATTTCAAGGTTTTCCAAGACACTGAGTGAGGGAAACACCTGACGCCCCTCGGGGACATGGGCAATACCGAAATGTGCTCTTGCGCTTGGGAGCGTTCGATCAAGGTTTGTGCCGTCCCACATGATCGTGCCACTGGTGGTGTCGGCTATGCCGGAGATTGCGTTGAACAGTGTGCTTTTTCCAGCGCCATTGGGCCCAACTATCGCGACGAACTCACCCGTATCGACTCGAATAGAGATGTCGTGAAGGACCTGAATGCTGCCATAAGCAACATTGACTGAATGTAGCTCAAGCATTTTCCGCCCACTTCTTGCCCAAGTAGGCGCTTATGACTTCTGGGTTCTTAGTTACTTCGCTTGGCGTTCCTTGTGTCAGCACGCTGCCATGATCCAAGACGATGAATCGATCCACTAACTTAACCATCGCCTGCATCGTGTGCTCGATAATAACGATCGTGATGCCCAGCGTTGATAGCCGCTTCACGCGTTCCATGAGTGCATCCACTTCGCTGTGCGAAAGACCTGCGAATATTTCGTCCAGCAACAATAGTGACGGTCGACCGGCTAAAGCGCGTGCTAGCTCAACGAGCCTTAATTGCTCATTGCTGATCGTGCCGGCAATTCGCTGTGCATCATCTGCGAGGCCTACCAAGTCTAGCGCCAGCTCTGCCATGGTGCGCGCTTCCGCGTCATCTCTGGCACGTACATATGCGCCAATAATTACGTTCTCCAGAATAGACATGCGCCGAAATGGTTTAACGACTTGAAACGTTCTACCTAAGCCTTGAGCGCATATCTTGTTCGGTTCCGCACCAACTATTTCCGTTCCGTTGAATACGATACTTCCTTCGTCGGGTTTCGTGAGGCCATTGAGCAGATTGAAGAGCGTTGTTTTGCCGGCGCCGTTGGGGCCGATTAGGCCTAGGATTTCGCCTCTGTTTACATCGAAGCTCACGGCGTCGACTGCGCGCAGGCCACCGTAGGCTTTCGATAGGTCCCGCACGCGCATTATGATGGGGTCGTCGTATGTTTGTTGTGTCGAGAGGCGCTGCGCGGCGTCTAATTGCGTGCTGCCTTGCCCACCGGGTGTCGGATCTATGCCGCGTCTTTTGAAGTGGTCTTTAATGCGCCAAAAGATGCCTTCTGGAGCCAGCAATACAACACCCACAATAGCGACGCCGTAGAGGACGCCCTGAATACCAGGCAAATCCTGTGCGAATCTAGCGTCCAGCCACGCGCTCAGGGGCACGAGTGTTACTGCGCCGATCACAGGCCCCCAAACCGTCCCGACGCCGCCAAACATGGCGACTGTCAGGGCTTGAGCTGACACCAACATGCCAAAGGCCGATGGTGGCGTAACGACTAATTGGACGACAGCATAAAAACCGCCAATGCCGCCGGCGATTGCGCCGCTCAAGGTTATTGCCCGCAGCTTCCAAGCCCGGGTATTGATGCCGGAAGCTTCGGCGGCCGTTTCGTCTTGTTTGATCGCCAGCAAAGACTTGCCGAATCTATGTTCCTCGATAAATCGGCTTAACATCATGGTCAGTACCAATATTCCGAGCCCGATAAATACATACACTCGCATCTGATCGTGAAACTGCATGTAGGCTGCAGGTGCGTCTGTTACGCGCGGAATAGTGACTTCTTGATAACCGAGCCACTCAAATACGTACAACAGTGCGAGCGGATAAGCCAGCATGGCCAATGCGAAATAATGGCCGCGCAACCGAAATGTTATTGAGCCTATCGCAAGACCCGCAGCTGCACCGATGAGTGCCGCGACTGGAATGCTCAACCACGGGCTCCATTGCCATGCAATTTGGCTCAGGACGACAAAGTATCCCCCCAGGCCAAAGAAGGCAGCATGGCCAAACGAGACGAGACCGGAATAACCGCTGAGCAGATTCCAAGATAGGCCCATAACGGCCCAAACGAGCACGATGGTCATGACGCGTTGGTAGTAGTCGTTGTCAATAACCAACGACAGCAGAGCATACGCGCCCACGAATGCCATTATCCAGGGCCAATGGCGATGCTTGTTGGGTTGCAGCACGCGTCAGACCTGTCTGCTTGATTTGCCGAATAGTCCGTCGGGACGCAACAGCAAAATCGCGAGAAAGCAAACGAAGATTGCAGTGTTTTCGAGTTGATAGGGGAGAAACAGCGCGGACATCGCGCGAATCAGTCCGATAGTCAGCCCGCCAAAAAATGCGCCCCACAAACTGCCCAAGCCACCCAATACAACGCCTGCGTACATCACAATGACGTATTCGATTCCGACAAAGGGCTGAAAAGCAGTGCCACTTGCTAGTAAGCCTCCGCCTAATGCCGTGAGTGCGACGCCCAAGCCGAAAGCAATGCGATGCGCTTTGTTGACGTCGATTCCCATGTAAATCGCTGCTATGGAGTTATCCGCAGCAGCTCTCAGCGATCGACCGATACGGGTTCGGCTCATGAATGCCGAAAAAGCGATTACAACGGCGACGGCAATCACTGCGGCGATCGCTTCTTTCTGGTTGACGAAGACCAGAATGCGTTCGCCGGACAACGGCCCGATTGGCCATGCTGTCCATGCCAATGGCGTTGAAATCGATACGGGCGTTGAGCCGAAAACGACCAAGCCGCCATTAGAAAGAATTAGCGAAATTCCGAGTGTAAGAATAAGCTGCGCATAGTGTCCCTCGGAGTCGAGTCGATTGCTTTCCACGCCGGTGACGCGGCTCACAAGCAACTTATGAATCGAAATTCCAAGCAAGTAAACGATGGGTGCTGCTGCCAGCGCTGCAATAAACGGTGCAATGTAATCGCCGAAGTAGATATGAGCGCCAATCAGACCGAAGCAGTAGTAAGCGGCGTACATGCCTATCATCATGAATTCGCCCTGCGCGAAGTTGATGACTCGCATGATGCCGAAGATCGTCGTCAGGCCGACGCACATGAGTCCGTAGATTGTGCCCGTCAAAAGTCCAGTGGTTAGGAATTGCAGGAAGTTCTCGATGTGCTGGGCTGTATCCATTGGCTTATCCGTTTGAAGTTGCGCACAAGTCAGCCAGCGCGCCTGCCGCTTTGGCCTGCTCAAAATTGGCAATCAACTCCAATAGACGCTCTGCTTTGGCACTGTTCAGTGCAGCTGACGCTGCCGAGCTGAATCGCTTGTGCACTAATTCTTCGCTTGCGCCGCGAACGTCGTCCATGGCGTGCGCAAGTGTCTGTCCGTTGGCCAGCGAAATCTCGACACGAGCGGACTGTTGAGCGGGGAAGCGCGCTGTCAATCGTGGGTCGATACTCAGCCGCACTTTCTGCGCTAATTGGGAGATCTGGCCTTGCTGTGACGGGACATAGTTCGGTTCGGAAAAGTCGCCTGTTAGCAGCGCAGCAGCAACGTTGTATTGAATGCTCATCTTGGCTTGCAGGATGCTGTCGAGTGGTCCTGGATTATCGCACCCAGGGTAGTGCGCCGATGCGTAATTGATGTGCGCAGTTACTGAAGTAATGTCTTCAAATTTCGGCGCATGCGAAACTGCGAGCGCATGGGCAGCCTGCGCTGCGCTTTGCGCAAAGTTGCAGGCGGGCACTTCTTTGAAGAACACCGCTTGTATTTCACTTGTCTCAAGGGATTCGGCGGCAGCATATGAATTGGCGAGCTTGTTAAAGGCTGCGAGCAAGCCGGCACGTCCGTCGACTGCAGTGAGCGAGGCCCTGGCACCAGATTTCCCCAATGCCAAGGCTGTTAATGCGCTGCGCGCGGCAAATCCCGCATGAAAGAACATCTCGCTACCACCAGTGGCAGCCCATTCGTTGTAGCCGGCTGCAGTGTTGGAAGCGATTCCAAGTGCATGCGTTGTTTGCTCTTTGTTGAGATGCAGCAATACAGCGCCGGCTGCCGCAGCAGCAACTGGCCCCGTGATTCCGGTGGGCCGAAAGATCTTGGAAACTTCAACGTCGAGCACTGCGCGCCCCAACGTGCCGCCGGCCTCATAACCGACCGCCAAGGCGCGCAGGAAATCGTAACCAGACACTGGTTGAGTTTGTGAAAGTGCCAGCAGTGTCGGAATGATGACGGTGCCGAGGTGACTCACGCTGCCTAAATGCATGTCGTCTCTGACGAGACTATGGCCCAAAACGGCATTTGCAAACGCTGCGTCACCGGCGGTCGCACGTATGCTGCTGCCGATTACCGTGCAGCTTGATCCGCCAGCATGATCGGCGAGCTCTTTGGCTTGCTCGCTCCAAGGTAATCGCCCACCAGTGAGCGCACAAGACAAGAAGTCAAGGATGCAAAGCTTGGCCTTAATCAAGTCGTCGGCAGTTGGGGAAAAGTCCGCGCACCGACCAGCAAGCGTCTGTGTAAACGTTGGCTTGAGCGTTTGCAGCGGATTACTTGCTAATGACATGAAGGCGTATTCGAGAAGCAGCTATCCTCGAACCTCGACGTTGGCCCATTCTTCAATGACGCGCGCGATGGTTGTAAAGTCCGCATCGGCACCGTACTTCGCTTGCGTTACACCCAGCATTTGCAGGACTACGCTACCGGCCAGCATTGGCACGCCAAGCTGATCGGCTTCTTGAATGCACAACCGGACATCTTTGTACGACAGCCCAATTGCAAAGCCGAAATCAAAAGCACCATTTAATACGCAACGTGGAATCTTGTCTTGGGTTGCGCTGTTGCGCCCACTACCGGAGTTGATGACGTCAAGCATTTGAGCCGGATCCAGTCCAGCCTTGGTGCCCATCACGACCGCCTCCGATGATAGAACCATCGCCGCAGCTGCGAGCATGTTGTTGGCTACTTTCATGACCTGACCCTGGCCTGGTTTTTCGCCAACGAAAAAGACCTTGCCAAATTGATCGAGCGCGGGGCGAATTTCTTCATATACGGATTTATTGCCTGACACCATTACGGCCAACGTGCCCTTTACGGCGCCTGCAATGCCACCACTAACCGGGGCGTCTACATACTCGATGCCCTTGGCGCCGAGCTCGGCAGCCAGTGTGCGTGCCATTTGCGGACCTGTTGTGGAAACATCCACGACATGTTTAACCGTCGAGCTTTCATGGACGCCATTTGGCCCCAACGTAACGGTATGAACAATATTGGGTGTCGGTAGGCTCAAGAATGCTGTTTTGGCAGCGTTTGCTGCGTCTGCGGGTGTCGATGCGCCCACTGCGCCAGCTTCGACGAGGGAGTCGACTGCTGCCTTCGAAGTGTCATATACGGTAACTGAGTATCCGGCAGCGAGAAGACGCTTTGCCATGTTTGCGCCCATTCTACCAATACCGATAAAGCTATAGTCTGTCATAGAGTTCCTGCGTCCTTACTCGCGAAAATTCAATTCAATACTGAGTCCGTTGGGATCTTCCAAGAAGATCTGCTTCAAACCAATATCGGCCAAAATGTTGTGGCTCAGTGTAAACCCCTGAGTGCTCAAACTTTCGAACATGGAATCGAATCCCTTGGCGTTAAACGCCACATGATCCAGCGCCCCGGTGCCGGGCGGCCCGCTCGATACGGGTATTCCCACCTTCTTCGTCCAGACGATATATGCCTGAAAATCGGCAATATGCACAACCGGTATTTCGTCCAGGTAGACCCAGTAGCCTGGAAACTCGAGTTCTGGCCTCAATCCGACACTCATTCCCAGTGCGTTGCAGTAAAAGTCTTTCGTGGCGTCGATGTCGTTCGTAAGCACCAGAAAGTGCTCAAGTCGTTTCAGGCCCATCGATTCCCCTAGCTTGCTTGGATTGTTCGTATTGTTCTGGCACTGCAGTCTACAATAAGTGACCGTTTGGTTTCGATCGAAAAGGGCAGGTAAATGGGCAGTGATGGTATCGGTGCATTGGATGGCATCAAAAGAATAGCTACCGAAGAGGCTTACGCCCCGCCGGATCTGATCGCGCGCTACAAGCAGTTGATTCGCGATGGCGTAACCGGCGACGCCGGCTTCGAGAGCCTGATGGGCTATTTTTTGTTCAACAACAGCGAGCGTACCAATGCGATTGTCGATCGCTTGCAGGATCTCGGTCAACGCAGATTGGCCGATATGGATGCAACTGGTGTGGCAAGGCAGATCATCTCGTTGACGGCACCTGGGTTGCAGGTGTTTGATGCCGACACAGCTGCGGGGCTAGCGATTTCTTACAATGACCAGCTTGCGGAAGCAGTGGGCACGCACGCCGATCGCTTTACCGGTCTGGCTGCGGTCGCGCCCCATGCGCCATCTGCGGCGGCCAAAGAACTCGAGCGCGCCGTGAATCATTTGGGTTTGCGGGGCGCCATCGTAAATTCACATACGCAAGGCGAGTATTTGGACGACGAAAAGTTCTGGCCGTTGTTCGAAGCTGCGGAGTCGCTCGGCGTGCCCGTTTATTTGCACCCGCAAACGCCGCCGCCGAGCATGATTAAGCCGCTTCTCGAGAGCGGGCTCGATGGTGCCATTTACGGCTTCGCAGTGGAAACCGGCATGCACCTTCTGCGCATCATAATGAGCGGTGTATTCGACCGATTTCCGAAATTGAAGTTGGTTGTTGGGCATCTCGGTGAAGCCATTCCGTATTGGCTTTTTCGAGTGGATTTCTTTCATCGCGGGATCGTCAGCACGGGTCGTTATGAAAGACTGAAGCCGCTCAAGCTGAAGCCCAGTGACTACATGAAGCGAAATGTTTACGTTACGTCCAGCGGCATGGCTTGGGAGCCCGTCATCATGTATGCCCGTTCAGTGCTTGGCGCCGATCGAGTTTTGTATGCGATGGATTACCCGTATCAATATCAGCCTGAGGAGGTGTTGGTGACCGACCATTTGCCTATCAGTCAGCCGGAGCTGAAGCAGTTTTATCAATCGACTGCACAGCAAGTATTTGGCATTTAGGCAGTAACGCGATTCCGGCGCGCCGCCCGCAGCGCCGGAATCAGCAAGCCGAGTCCAATTAAGATCCATGGACTAGTAGAACCGCCTCCGCCGTGTTCCTCGGAGATTACGACCACAGTGTTGACGAAATCATGATCTGCGTCCTCCAAAGGCAACAGCGAGAAAGCCGAAGAGTCTGCTGGACCGAATTCTGCGAGAAAATGACCGAGGTCGGCATCGTATAGTTCAATCAACACGTCGTAGAGTCCGGTTTCGAAGCCAGCGACGAGTTCCGTTTCTACTTCATAGTCGTCGAAGGGCGATGTTCCATCGATCAAGAAGTCGTCAGTTACGTGATACTCATCCCATGTCACGCCATCGATAGTAATAAATAGTCGGGCATATACGTAATGGTCGGCATAGATAGAGTCTGCATCAAATTTGACACGAATAAATTGAAAGTAGCCGTCACCGTCAAAGTCGTCGAACAGTTCCACGGAGGCGTCATAAATCCACGCTTCTTCGAGCGCGACTGCGGCTACTCGAGAATCAGATTTTTCGCTGGCACCGGCTCGTTCTCGCTGCGTGGTATTGGTCTCCACGAATGTCGACCGATCACGAAAGGGCGCTTCGCCGCGCATCACTTCAAATCCGTCCGCAGACCGAGTAGTCCTCGTGGAAATGTTGATGTCCGACTCT
>JAHEEO010000025.1:11737-18567 GCA_024640665.1 Rhodospirillales bacterium
CCGCAAGCAGTATTGATGCGGCAACGGCGGTCAGCGTTTTCATGATGAACTCCAAACCTTTTTCAGGTGCATCCATTAGAACGCAGGGAAGCTGAACCAATGCTGAGTATCCGGCTGCATAGCGCTGCAATAGGTTAACAACCCGGCATGCACTGCCGCTATTGTCCAAGTGTCCGTCTAAGTGTGGAAGTGAAGTGGGTCAAGCGCGTAAACTGGAGGCAAGCTAACTAATTATCCGGGAATCGACATGCCAACCAGCCGCCGCAAATTCTTGTCATCATCGCTTAGTGCGGGCATCGCTCTATGCGGCTGTCAAACTGTCACAGCGCAATCGAATGCCAGGCGTGCTCCGGTCGTCATAGGTGGACAGAGGGTCACGACAGTGGATATGCATGCGCATCTGCTCGTGCCGGATGTCTGGCCGTTGCTCGAGCCCTATGAGCAGGCGGAAGCGGACATTGGTGGCTTTTTGCGTTCTCCGATGGCTGAACGGCTCACGAGTATCGAGCAGCGTCTAGAAACAATGGACCGGCAAGCTATCGATATTCAAGTTCTGACGCTGCACTTTCAGCATCAACACGACTGGGCGGAAGTCGAATTGGCGCAGCCGCTGGTGCGCTTGTTGAACGAGCAGATGGCAGAGGAGGTCGCGCGATCTCCGGAGCGTCTCATTGGAATGGGCGCGGTTTCGCTGCAGCATCCAGAACTCGCAGCCGAGCAAGTTACTTACGCAGTGCGTGAATTGGGACTGCGCGGAATTATGATGACGACGACAATCGGTGATGAAGAGATTTCGGCCGAGCGCTTTGATCCATTTTGGCGGCGGGCGGAGCAGCTCGGCGCCGTGGTGTTCATTCACCCGGAAGGGTTTCCGCAGGGTGGCGGCCGATTTGCGGGCGCTGGCGCGCTCGGCAATACAATCGGCATGCCGCTGGATACAACCGTCGCCTTGTCGCATATGATCTTTAGCGGCTTTTTAGATCGTTTTCCAAATATCAAAATTGTTGCTTCACACGGTGGCGGTTTCTTGCCGTCGTATATCGGGCGCTCTGATAACTGTCACGCGCGCACCGCTGGATGTCAGCAAATGCAGAAACGCCCGAGTGATTATCTGCGGCAATTCTATTACGACACTTTGGTCTATTCGGCTGACAATCTAGCGCACTTGATTAATGAAGTTGGGGCTGACCGGCTCGTATTGGGTACAGACTATCCGTTTCCAATTGCGAGCCAAGATCCCGTTGGCGATGCATTAGCAGTCGGCAATCTCAGTGATGATGAATTAAAAGCCATTCTTGGCGGAACGGCATTGTCGCTGCTGGAAGTGAATTTATAGAGAGAATAGTTTTTCCGCATTAGATTGGAAGAATTGCTTCTTGTCGGCATCACTAATTGCCATATTGTCGAGCGCCACAACTTCACTGGCATCAGCTTGGTAAGGATAGTCCATAGCGTAGATGACTCGGTCAACGCCCAGTGTCTGGTGGGCAAAGCGAATTGCGGGTTCCCATGCCATGCCGCTGGAAGTGATGTAAATGTTGTCTTTGAAGTAGTCGCTTGGCCGCTTTTTCAGCTTCTTCAGGCCGCGACCCTCGCGAACCACGCGTTGCATGTAATCGATGCGGTACAGCATGTAAGGGATGCCTTCGCCGCCGTGGCCAATAACCAATTTCAACTTTGGAAAGCGATCGAATGCGCCAGAAGTGATTAATGCAATCGTATGCAGTGCGACATCGGCAGTAAACCCAAGAATGCCGGCTTCCAAGCGGCGGCTGAGATACGGTTCGAGCATTGCCGGTGCCGGATTGCGCGGATGAATGTAAATCGGCGCATTATTTGCTTCAGCCGCCTCCAACAATTCCCAGAATTTTTCGTCGTCGAGGAACTCACCCTTGGTGTGCGAATTGATGACGACACCCTTTAGGCCCAGTGTTCCAACGCTGCGTTCTATTTCTAATGCGGCGCGACGCGGGTCTTGCGGCGCAACGGCAGCCAAACCTGCGAAACGCGTTGGGTGTTTACTGATCGCCTCGACCAGTTGGTCGTTACTGTTGGCCGCAAGTGCGGTGCCCGTATCAGCACTGAACACTTGCACGCCAGGCGCCGTCAGTAACAGTAATTGCATGTCGATACCAAATCGATTCATCGCTGCAATGCGGCCTTCCCCGAGGTCGAGCATGCTTGCGAGAATGGGGCTGTCTGCACCGCGTGCATAGTAGCGGGCGCCCAGCGCCATGAAGCCGGGCTCGTCCGCCGGGTTTGAAGCGATAAACCGCCCGTATTCGTCGGCGATTTCTCGAGTCGTCCATGCTTCTTCACAAGCGATGCGTTTGTAGTTGGGGTTTTTGGGAATGATCGCTGGCGCATCGCTTTGTGCAAAGGCCAGTGGCGCGCCGCTGGCTGCAGCTGCGAAGGATGCGAGTATCGAGCGTCTAGTGGTAATCATGCATTCTCGCTCCTGGCTCAGTCGCAAGACCAAGCGCTTGTCCGGTTTAGAGCCCCTATTCTAGTGATTACCAGCGAAACGCCGCAATCGTAATCTAGAGGAACTCAAGCAAGGATCTAAGAAAAATACAGCCAGATTATTGCGACTATTAGAAGTACCAAACCACTGAGCAGGATATCCTGCCACCGGCTAGGGTCGGTTGCACGTTTGCCGCTGCCGCTGCCGTAGCGCAAGGTCAGCGCTTGAGCCTGTTCCGATATTGACCCTTGCGTCCATAAGCTCACAATTACCAAGACCGCGGATGAAATCGCGAAGAGTATAATTGCAAAGTGCAAAAAATTTGTCTCGGCAAACGTAGCGCCGAAGCCCGTTAGGCTGCTGCCGTTGAGTTCTAGAACGAGCCTGCTGAATCCGAGAATGAGTCCTATGCCCAACGCAGATAATGCGCCTTTGGCATTTGCTCTCCGCCACAAAACTCCGATCAAAAATACTGCAGCGATTGGCGGGGAAATATAGGCTTGAACGCTTTGCAGGTATATATACAGCTGCCCGGAGATTACATTCATCAATGGAATCCAGGCTAGACCGAACAAAACCATTATTGCTGTAGCAAGTTGACCAACGAGCACCAGTTTCTTTTCGGAGTGGTGCGGCGCCAATTTCTTGTAAATGTCCATGGTGATCAACGTAGCGCAGGAATTGAAAACGGAAGATAGCGAACTCATTAATGCAGCCAGCAGTCCGGCGACCGCGAGCCCACGAATACCTACAGGAAGCAGCGTGCCGATGAGTGCCGGCAGCGCTTGGTCGGCGTCGCCCAGGATAAGCAGGCCTTTCTCTGCAAGCGCATAAGCGATAATTCCCGGCACTATAAATATAAAAAGTGGTGTTTGTTTCAATAATGCGGCGAAAATAGTCGCGCGTCTCGCTGCCGCAATCGACGCTGCCGACAGTGTCCGTTGCACGATGAACTGATCGGTACACCAATACCACACTGCGAGTATGGGGGCACCAAAAATGATGCCAGTCCAAGGAAAATCGGGGTCCGATGTAGTTCGCCATAGTTGAAAAAACTCTGGGCCGGCCGTCGCCTTGAGTTCTCCCCAGCCGCCGACTTGCTGCAACCCGATAAACGTTACTGCTATTGCACCGCCGATCATGATGAACATTTGAGCCATGTCTGCATACAAAACGGCGCGCATGCCTCCGATGATGGTATAGACACCCGTCGCGATGACGATGATGAGCGCACCTGTCCAAAAGCTGATGCCCATCAATGCTTCAAAAACGATGCCGCCTGCAGCAATGGTTACGGAGATTTTTGTCAGCACGTAACCGATGATCGATATGACAGCGAGAAAGTACCGAGCGCCGGACGAATAGCGCTGTTCGAGAAATTCCGGCATCGTGAATACGCCGGAACGCAAATAAAATGGCACGAATAGCCAGCCCAAGACCAGCAGTGCGAATGCGGCAATAATCTCAAACTGAGCGACCGGAAAGTCTCCCGCCGCACCGCTGCCTGCGAGGCCGACCAAGTGCTCTGAGCCGATGTTGGAGGCGAAGATCGAGGCGCCAACGACAAACCAACCCGCGTTGCGGCCGGAGAGAAAATACTCAGTTGGGTTTTCGCGATTTGTGCCGCTGTGCCAAATTGCGACAACGAATACCACGAGAAAATACAGCGCTACTACAATCCAATCCGTCGTGGTGATTTGGTTCATTGCGAAAAAACTTGCATTTGAGTCTGCATATTTTCTGGTTATCCTCGCATGGCGACATTGTTGATACTACTATATCAACCGTCCGACGCCAGCTGCATAGCAGCTATGTCGAACAGTAGACGTATCAATTGAGCCGTTAAGCCGAGGTAGAATTTTCTATCATGCTAAAGAAGATTAAATATGGCATGGTTGGCGGAGGCGACGGTTCATTCATCGGTGCCGTGCATCGCAGTGCCGCTGCTGTTGATGGTGAGCTGGAGCTCGTCTGCGGCGCCTTTTCGAGTAACCCGGGCCGGAGCATAGAAGCTGCCGAGCGGCTCGGCATCAAAGCGCAACGCGCTTATCCAGATTTCGAAACGATGATGCGCAGCGAATCCCAGTTGGCTTCGGGCGAACGTATGGAGTTTGTCTCAGTAGTCACGCCGAACCATCTGCATTTTGATGTTGCGGATTGTGCATTGCGGGCTGGCTTTCATGTGCTTTCAGATAAGCCGGCAACGATTAGTTTAGAACAATGCATCAAATTACAGGCACAGTTGCGGCGTAGTGGTCGACTATATGGATTGACGCATCCGTACACTGCCTATCCGATGATTGCTGAGGCGAAGGAACGTATTGCGGCCGGAGAGTTGGGTAAGGTTCGTAAAGTCATCGTTGAATACACGCAAGGGTGGCTGACGGATCCAGTCGAACATCACGGCAACGCTCAAGCACAGTGGCGAACAAATCCACTATTGGCGGGGCCGAGCGGCTGCTTTGGCGATATAGGAGTGCACGCGTTTAATCTAACGGAGTATGTGACGGGCTTGCGAGTGTCTGAGCTCAGCGCTGAGCTCAATAGGATAGTCAGCGAACGCCAACTGGATGATGATGGGACTGCCCTGCTCAAGTTTGACAATGGCGCGCACGGTGTTCTGATCGCGAGCCAGATTTGTGCCGGAGAAGAGAATCGACTCAGTTTGCGAATTTATGGCGATAGAGCAGGTCTAGAGTGGCAGCAGATGGAGCCGAACTCTCTCTGGTTAAGGCACACGAGTAAGCCAACGGAGTTGGTACGAACCGGGACGAGTTTCGTTAGCCCGAGTGCCGCGGCGCTGGGGCGAGTTCCAGCGGGTCATCCTGAAGGCTACATAGAAGCTTTTGCAAATATCTATCGCAGTTTTGCGGCGGGTGTAAGACTCGCTGCGAATGGAAACGCTGCAGGCTCGAGCACTGTGGCAGGCGTGCCAGGAATTGGCGCCGCTCTGCGAGGAATGGCGTTTATCGAAGCCGTGGTTGCCGCAAGTGTATCCAAGAATAAGTGGCATTCATTTCCAGCGGTGTCCGAAAGCAAGTTCAGTCGAGGCAGCAATTGAGTTCATCAAACGTTCTTGGTCAGTATGGTGGCGTCAGTGGTGGCCGACTGCTCGAAAGCGCGCCAGCAGAACGAAACAAAACTGCAATTGCAGAGGTTTTGAGCATGGCCCTGCCAAGCGCAGGCCTGGTATATGAAATCGCAAGTGGCACCGGTCAGCACGTGGTGCATTTTGCGCTGCAAAACTCTGGGCTAACTTGGCAGCCCACTGATCTCGATGGCGAGTCATTCTCGCACTGCGCAAAACGCATAGCGGCGTCTGGGTGTCAGAATATCCGCGAGCCAATTGTGCTCGATGTCCACGACGAACAATGGCCGCAGGTAAAAGCTGCTGGTCTCGTGTGTATCAACATGATCCACATCGCACCGTGGTCAGCCACTGAAAACCTGTTCCGCGGTGCGGCGCAGATACTGTTGCCGAGTGCGCCGATGGTTCTTTATGGTCCGTATAGACGCAATGGTGAGCACACAGCTCCGTCGAATGCCGCGTTTGACGAGAATCTAAAATCGCGCAATCCCGAATGGGGTGTGCGCGATCTGGAGGATGTGGTCAGTGTCGCAGCGGCACATGGGCTTGAGCTGGAATCTGTTAAGCAGATGCCTGCAAATAACTTCGCACTCGTTTTTCGACGCGACGGCGCCAGCTAACCCTGCTTCAGCATTATCGGGATTATTAAATCCTCTTCGTCATCGAGATGGCGAACCAGGCGGCGAAAAGTTATTTCGCTGGTTTTGATGTACTGGTCAGCAGCGCGTTTTTGGGCGTCTTGAGCAGCGGCGGAGCTTTCCTGCAGCGTGCCGAAGAACGTATTGATTCTTTCCACGATCTCGACGATCGATTCATGCATCAGTTCATGATCACTTGCGAGTACATCGAATCCAGGCGCGAGCGACTTCTCAGCTTCGCGAAATGCCGGGAAGTAGTGGAAATCTTCGATCTGATGGTGGCCATGCAGGGCACCAAGGAATGACTGCAATCGCGGTGCGAGCCAGCTGGCAAATTCCGGTGCCGTGTGTCGGCCGGCCTGAAAATCCACAGCCATTTGGTGCATTGCTTTCGCTTGATTGCGGAAATAGTCGTGTTTATCGAGCCAAAATTCTGTCATTGGTGAGCCATGGGCGCGCCAAGATTGGCGCGGATGCTCGCTCAACAGTGTTTTAAGCTCGTCTGGCCATCCAGTTCTCTTGTCGATGTCCGTAATCAATATTCCGTCCCTGAGTGAAGGATGGCTATTGTGCCAGATTGGGGGCTTTGGCGGAGGCTGCTGAGGGGCTTAGTGGGCAGAAGCGGTCGCACATAGTTGAA
>JAHEEO010000218.1 GCA_024640665.1 Rhodospirillales bacterium
GCTGAATTCGTGGGCGCCATGAGAAATCCATGCCTGCAGATTCGAAGTCCAGGTGATCAGCGCCTCGCCGTCCCAGAACCCAATCGTATTACCGAGCCACTGCGGGACATCCGGTCCCAGCCTGGGAACGAGGCCATCCTCGTTGAACTCCCGGCCGATATGAATCTGTGTGACTAAAGTCTTTGCCGCATTGCGAATGTCGAGAATGAGGTTCGGTGTCATTACCAGGTTGACGCTCCCACCGCCATACTGTGCGAGGCGCCGCATGAAACCTTCCGGCCAGCAATACGAGCCCGGCCATTGCGCGGCGTTGCTGCCGGCATAGTGATACATCTGTTGCACGAAACGCCGTTGATACTCTGGCTTCAGCAGCGACAAATAAGTCGGTATCTGGAGGATAGCGCCATTAAACCAGGTTGCGGTCTTAGCGCGTTCGCGCAAATAGCGGCCATTCCAATTCGGCAAAGTCGCTTGCGTGTATATCGTCGGACCGCCTCTTGTGCGCGCTTCTTCGAGCAACGCTGTGTAGTGGGCCTTTGCTGTCGCAAACTCGTAGGGACTCAAGATTTCTTCGCGCGGATAATCGCGATCGCAATAACCCCAAGCTGCAGAGGCTGGGGGGTTGTCGCCAATCAATGGGACTTCGTATGCTCCCCAGATTTGTTCGAGTCCGACCGGGGAGTTGCAGCGGTAGTAGCGAGGGTCGAACCACAGCGCTTCATCCTTGTAGAAATCCCGCGTCGAAAAGATGTCGGTTGCCAGTGGGTCGACACCCGGCGGGGTCGCACCATCGCGTGCTGCGAAAATAGGCGTATTGCCCACGGGGATTCCGGCACCTGTGAATAATCCTTTACCTTCGGAGCCGACGATGACCTGTGCCGCAACGGGGTCGCGAGCGCCGCGACCGACGCTGGTTTGAGCCGCGACCGGCGCCACGGCAAGCAGGTATATGGCTACGCTGGCGATCAACGTACTGTAAGAGCGAGCCCGAATGGGGACGTTAACTGTCATTGGCGGAGTGCCTCTACTGCTGGCGCTGTTGCGCGGATCAGTATACGCGACACCGTCGCGCTCGGCGATTGACAGGCACTCGTCGCGAGCGGTTGAATACAGCAATTCCCAAGCTTAAACGATTCCAATAGAGGCCCGCTGATGATGAAACCCAAGACTTGCTCGTCGTGTCTAAAGTTGGCCGCGACGACGCTGCTCGCGTCTCTTGCATTCTCAGTCCAGGCGCAACCGTTCACAAACGCGGATGACTCGCGCGTCGGTTACTCGACCGGCCACATCGCCGCAAACAACGATTGCGCGGTCATTGCGAATATGGATTTTCACGATGTCGTGCAGATTACAGCTTCCAGCATACCTGCTGCTGGAAGCGTGCCGGCACACTGTCGCGTCAGCGGAGTAATAGACCCCGAGGTCGCATTCGAAGTTAATTTACCGGCTGCTTGGAACGGCCGCTTTTATATGATCGGCAACGGTGGTCTTGCCGGGCAACGGCCCGACGACCCACGCCGCGTCGGTGAACGCGGCGCGGCACTGCAGCATGGGTTTGCCATTGCGAGCACCAACACCGGGCACGACGGCCAACTCGAGCCGCAAGGCACATTCGTGTTGAGCAATCCGCAGAAGGCTGTCGATTATGCCTACCGGGCCGTCCATCTCACCGCTGTCACGGCAAAGGAAATCGCCAATCGGCATTATGGACAGCCAGCGGCATACTCCTACTGGAATTCATGTTCAAACGGCGGGCGCCAAGGGATGCTCGAAGCGCAACGGTATCCCGAAGACTTCGACGGCATCGTCGCGAACGCACCCTGGGTTGACCAAACGGGCTTCATTATTGGCGCGCTCTGGAATCAACGCGTGCTGACGGAAACGCCGGTAACGGCGGAAAAGATCGCCCTCGTCGCAGAACACGTCATGCAGCAGTGTGACGCTGTCGATGGGCTCAGCGACGGCCTGATCGACGATCCGCGCAACTGTGCGTTTAATGTCGCAACAGACGTGCCCAGTTGCCCTGCCGGTACCGACTTGGGCACTTGCCTAACAGCCGCTCAGGCGGGCGCCATTCAAAAGGTCTACGAAGGGCCACGCAGTGGTGACCGGCAGCTCTTCCCAGGCTTCATGCTCGGAAGTGAAGCGCTCGTCATTGGACCGAGCGGCACAGCAACGAGTGGCTGGATGAATCTCATCGTTCCCGCACAGCCCGGATCTTCGCCGGCGGACTTCGGTCTTGCCGACGCGGCCATGCGATATCTTGTCTTCGATCCACCGCAACCGGATTATGACTTTCGCGACTTTGACTTCGATCGGGACACCGAACTACTCGATCGCTGGGGCAGGCTCGCAAATGCGACGGATGCCGACTTAAGCGAGTTCCGCGCGCGCGGCGGCAAAGTTATCATGACTTACGGTTGGGCCGACTCGATTCTTCAGCCGCTGATGGGTGCGGAATATTACGAACGCGCCGCCGCAGCTAACGCGCCCGACAGCACCAATTTCCTGCGGCTTTTTATGGTTCCCGGAATGGCACATTGCGGCGGTGGCGTCGGCCCGGATCGCAATGACGCAGTCACTGCAATTATCGATTGGGTCGAAGCAGGTATCGCGCCAGACGTCTTGATCGCCAACAAGGTTGCCGATGGCGTGACGACGCAGTCGCGACCACTGTGCCCATATCCTCAAGTCGCTCGCTATAAAGGCGAAGGCAGCACAAACGACGCTGCAAGCTTCGAGTGTCGTCTGCCTTAAGGGATTCTGCTAGTGCACATGAGCGGGGCGCACTAAGCGGGACAGTTTGCTGGCCTGCCTGCTGGGGCTAGTTTGCGGCAGCCCGCGCCGGGATCGCGCCGGGCGGACCGTTGCGTGTGTCAGTCGTCGCTGCGCGTCAGAATCCACTTCGGAATTACGCCGGCGTTGGATAGCAGATGGTCGCGCGCATTGTCGAGACGGTTCAGCAACCGCGGCATATCGATCCGGGTGAGGCGACCGTTTTGTTTCAAAACCTTGCCTGCGACGAACACAGTGTCGACGTTGGATGTATCGGCAGAAATCACAACTGTTGCGACCGGATCGACGACCGGCGCAACGTTTACCTGGTCGGTGCTGAGCAGGATGATGTCGGCCTGTTTGCCCGGCGTAATTGAGCCGATCTTATGATCGAGCGCGCATGCGCGGGCACCGTCGATTGTTGCGAATTCTAAAACGTCGCGATGCGTCAAAGAAGGCGCGAAGGCGATATCGGGCGTTTCTGTGAATGCAAGGATCCGTTCTTGGACCAGCGCTGTGCGCATCTGCGTAAACATCTCGCCCGGCACACTCGATACCACGTCAATAGAAAGCGACGGACGCACACCCCGGGCGACGAGCCTGCCCGTTGGTGGCACACCGTGTCCCATAAGCATTTCTACATAAGGTGCGACAGATGCCGTTCCGCCGGATTTCGCAATTAGATCGAGTTCTTCGTCCGTGGAATCGGTACAGTGAATGTAAGTTGTGTCTGGCCCCAGCAAGCCGAGTTCGTGCAAAGAAAGCACATGATTCACATGCACGCCAGTGAGTCGCATGCCCACGTGGACGCTGATACGAATGCCGAGATCGCGCGCGAGCTCCCAGTCATGCTTCGCAACTTCCGGAGTCGTATTGCCCGGCGCGCGAGCCGCGAGCGCAAGCGTCAATAATTGATCGTCCGACTGAAAGTACTCCTTGCGAATGCGCCGAATGTCCTCCGGATGTTTCTTGGAACTGTAAGACCACCATTCATTGCCGACCGGCACGCCGTGCGCATAGATTGCACGAATTCCAGCCTCATCGAGACCGTGAACCGCTGCGTCGGAGTGCTCCGGCGTATTGTTGACATGCGACCAATCAAGCAGCGTCGTGATGCCTGCATTAACGGCCTCCAAGGCACCCATCAAGTTGGCGATATAGACGTCTTCGGCGCGATATTGAATGCCGATATTGTTGAGCATGCCGGAGAAGTATTGGTCGAGCGTGCAGCTTGGTAACACACCGCGTACGGGAGTTTGCCAAGTGTGGCGATGAGTATCGACAAAGCCAGGCATCACGATGCGATTGCGCGCGTCAATGACGTTCGCACGCGAACTGACCTCTAAATTTGGGCCGACAGCCACAATTTTTTCGCCGTCAATCACCACATCGGTGTGTGGTAGATCGCCGAGTTCCCGGTCCATGGTGAGTACGTAGCCACCTTTGATTAGTGTGGTTTGGTCGTTGTATATCTTGCCGCCGATCATGAGCCTTCTCTTTATTCTTGCGTAACGATTGCCGTGCGAAGACGCAGATCGCCCAAAAATGGGGGTAATGGTTACTTCAGTGGCACGGGAGCGTTGGTGATCCGCGGCTCGGGCGAACTTTAGCACAATCTCCCGGAAGCTCATCGAACCCAACGTCTGGACGGCGGGTTTCGCCAAATGTCGAACCAAACAGTATCATCAGCAAAATACAGGCAATGCTGACTTCGGCGCCGATGAACGACAGCAAGCCATAAGTCGTTCCGGCAACGGGCGGGAGAAGAAATGAATCACCGAGTTCAGTCCGAGGCATTCAAATGAATAGTCGCCGGCAGTTCCTGAATAGCGGCGTGGCCGCGACTGCACTGTGTGCGTCGCAGCGGGCGCTCGCGCAGCTTTCTAGTGACCTGACCGAGCTATCCGTCGCAGATGCAGCGGTCTTGATTCGCTCGAGAGCGCTATCACCGGTGGAGCTCACTCGGGCCTATCTCTCGCGCATCGAACGCTTCAATGATCGTATCAATGCCTACATTACCGTCACTGCGGCGCTTGCGCTCGAACAGGCCGAGCGGCTCGAGGCCGAGTTGGCGCGAGGGCGTTGGCGCGGTCCTTTGCATGGCATTCCCATTGCGCTCAAAGACAACATGGACACGGCGGGCATATTGACTACAGCGGCAAGCGCAGTATTCGAGAATCGCGTGCCCGCCCGCGATGCCATGGTTTACCAGCGGCTTAAGCAAGCGGGTGCGGTGCTGCTCGGCAAGCTCAACATGCACGAGTTCGCCTATGGCGGCACATCCGCCATCACGCATTATGGCCCGGTGCACAATCCCTGGAATCTCGACTACATTCCCGGCGGTTCCTCCGGCGGCTCAGCCGCCGCCGTGTCG
>JAHEEO010000026.1 GCA_024640665.1 Rhodospirillales bacterium
CACGACTAACGCGCAAGGCCCGGTGTCAATTGGCGAACGGACCGCGGCCGGCGCCGGTACAGTATTGCGGATGGATCCGCGTTTCGACGACTTAGTCCCGGCTAATGCAGTTATCGAGAAACTCGCTGACGGGTTCGTATTCCTTGAGGGACCGGTGTGGGTCAGCGCTGAATCGCGTCTCTTGTATTCAGAGCTTCGAGGTGGAGCTGACGGTCGCGGCGCTATTTACCAATGGTCCGAATCTGACGGCGCCCGCGACTACATCAATCCCTTTTTCGCCGGCGATGGGACGGGACTGCGTGGAGTAGGTCCTAATGGAATTGCATTGGATTCTGACGGACGACTGGTCGTGTGCGTTTACGGGAGCCGCTCTGTCATCCGCGTCGAGCAAGACGGGAGTCGTACTGTCCTGGCTGAGCGCCATGAGGGCAAACGACTAAACAGTCCAAACGATCTCGTGATCGGCTCCGACGGTTCGATTTATTTCACCGATCCGCCGTTCGGATTGCAGAATTTCGAAGATTCTGCGCTGCGCGAACTCGACTTCAATGGGGTTTATCGTCTGCGGCCCGACGGAGAGTTGCAGCTGCTGACGAGAGACCAGACACGCCCAAACGGAATCGCGTTATCGCCGGACGAATCGATTTTGTATGTCGCGAATTCCGGCGGCGAAGTCGTCGGCTGGATGGCCTATGACTTGAGCCCGAGCGGTATTTCGAACGGGCGGGTATTTTATGACATCACCGGTGTCGAAGGACTCGGCGGTGCCGACGGCATGAAGGTCGATCTGGCCGGTAACGTGTTTGCGACCGGTCCGGGCGGCATATGGGTGATCGCCCCGGACGGGACGCATCTCGGGATGATTTCGCCAGACGCAGCATTAACTAACGTCGGCTGGGGCGACGATGGGCGCACGCTTTACATTACCGGGCAGACGGCGCTCTACCGGATTCGTCTGCAAACCGCAGGCGCACTTCCATAGTGAAGTTCTGGGCCTATGATCGACTCACATGGGCACTGCGCGCAAAAGTTCGCGGCCTACGTGGCATTAGTGGCAGTCATGTAGCACTATATCGACACTATTGGTCGGCACCGCTTTGCGAATCCCAACGCGGCTGCGGCCACCGACGCCCCATGGCCATAGCGGGGGGCCACAGCAAGAAGGATGGACGAAACCATGCATAAGAAATTCATCACCACCGTATTTATCGGCCTGTCGCTCGCGGGAACTGGTTTGGCTCAAAACAACGCCGGTATGCCACTGCCGCCGGACATTAATCCGGTTTCGCTGACGCGACTGGCGCCGCTGACGCGCGCAGACCTCGACGCCGAAGGCAAAGCTGTCTACGACCGCATTGTCGGCGACCGACCGGCACCGACGACCGGTCCTGTTCCGATGTCACTCTATAGCCCGCCGATCGCTCAAGTATTCAGCGATCTGAATGGCTACCTGCGCTATAACGGCGAACTTAGCCCGCGGCATACCGAAGTAGCCATTCTCGTCGCGGCCTGGGAAATCGAACAGCAGTACGAGTACTCAGCGCACGAGCCGGCGGCGCTGCGTTTCGGCGCGCCCCAAGCTGTGATCGACACCATCAAATATGACCGCGCGCCCGCCAATTTGAGTCCGGAAGAAACCGTCATCATAAGGCTCGGACGTCAGATCATGCGCGATCACAAAGTCGATTCCGATGTCTATGCCGAAGCCGTACGACTTTTCGGCGAGAGAGGTGTCGTGGAGCTTGCGACGGTCATGGGCGACTACGTCATGGTCGGCATGGTGCTAACCACCATCGATCAACACTTGCCCGAGGATCGGCCAGCGCTGCTGCCACCGCGATAAACAGCTGCAACCACTACAGATTCGACGCTCAATGCGTGAGCGTTTCTGTATCGTTGCCGCTCGAATCCGTGCGCGGCGTATTTGGCACAGAACTACCGTTCTCGAGTGCGAATAGCCAGACGCCATCGCCGCGCTTCGTGTTCGGAAAGAACCCGCCAGCCGCAAGGGCGACCACGTATTGCTGACCTGCATGCTCAAACGTGCTGATCGCGGCATGAATGCCTGCATCGGTCTGGTATTCCCATAGTAGATCGCCATTGGCTTTGTCGAGTGCGGTTAATCTGCCGTCGTTGCGCCCGACGAAAACCAGTCCGCCGCGCGTAACCACCGATCCGGCGTAACACATCTCGGCCCACTGCAGGCGCCATGCGAGTGTGTTCGTCGTAAGATCGACTGCTGCAAAAATGCCGCGCCTCGGTACACCAGAGCGCGTGTAGTCACCACCGAAGTATCGTCCGCCGGGATCGGGCATCATCCACTCGACACCGCCTTCGCTCGTTGAGTACGCGGCCGCCCCGTCGTGCGCACAAACATAGAAAAGTTTTGTTTGTGGATCGTATGAACTCGGCGGCCAGTTAGCACCGCCGGTGCCCAGCGGCTTCATTACAACCGGCTCATCCCAGAACGGGGTGAATATTCGGCCTTTATTTATTAGATCGTAACCTTCCGGCTGAATGTCAATTTCGTGCGGGACAACTGGCTCACCAATCGGATAGGGTTGCGTCGCGGCGGTCGCCTGGCGAGGTTCCTGCGGCACCGAACGCTCTTCGATGCCAATCAAAGGCTCACCCGTGATGCGATCGAGGATATACACGAAACCAGTCTTACCGACTTCGACGATCCCCTTACGCATCTCGCCGTCGTATTCTGCGTCAAACAGAATGACTGGATTGGGTGAGTCATAGTCCCAAAGATCATGATGCACCTGCTGGAAGTGCCAGCGATACGCGCCCGTGCTCGCATCAATGGCAACCATCGAAACGCTGAACAAATTATCTCCCGGCCGAACCGAACCGTTCAGGTCAGGTCCCGGGTTGCCTGTGGAAAAATAGACGAGGCCCAGCTCCGGATCGACGGCCGGCGTTTGCCAGACGGCCGCACCCCCATACTCCCAACTGTCGTTATAGTCTGGCCAGGTTTCGTGACCCAACTCGCCGGGACCTGGAACTGTATAAAACGTCCAGCGCAATTCGCCGGTGTCGGCATCGAACGCTTTGACGCGGCCGCGGCTGGCTCTATCGCCGCCGGCAAAACCGGTGATAACGAGTCCATCGTAATAAAGCGGCGCGGAGGTAATACTGAATCCATCGGCGTTACTCTCAGCCTGCACAGACCAGATTACCTCGCCGTTTGCCTGATTGAGCGCGACGAGCCTGCCATCGAGCTGACCCGAATAGATTTTGCCATCGCCCATAGCGACGCCACGGCTCATCCATCCGCAACAAATAACGGTGATGTTGGGATCCAGATGCGCTTCATGCGTCCAGAGTATTTCACCTTTATCGATGTCGATGGCAAAGACGTCGTTGGCGCCCGTAGGAATATAGATTACCCCCTCATAGACGAGTGGCTGCGCCTGTCCTGAATACTTACTTGCAGTGCCCGAACCGTTGAGGCCGACACGCCAACGCGGCACGAGCTGCGCAACGGTCTCGCGGTTTATTTCGGTCAAAGGCGAATAGCGCTGGTTATAGACGTTTCCGCCATTAGTAATCCAGCTGTTGGTCGGCCAGGCCGTGAGTTCATCTGCTGAAAAAGCCGGCGACGCTGTTGGCGCCTCAACCTGTGCAACGGCAGACACTGGCACCAGCCCCGTCATCGCAGCCGACACACATGCCGCCGACAAGATTAATCGCAAAGAACCTCGCATATCGAATTCCCCTTTCTGGTATTCCCCTTCCCAGGTCGCCGCAGACGACCTCAGGCATTCCAGTATGTTATTGCGCGCAGCCTCATACTACATGCGGTATTCCGTAAAGTTGCAGCACCGCGGGACCTCTCCGATTAGTTGTTTGGATCCATGTGCACGAGTCGCCTATGACAAGAGGCAGTTGTATAGGATAATTACAGTTGAGATAAGGAGAACAGTTGAAATGCAGCGCGCGCGTGTAATTCTGATGGCAGCCGCAGCTGTGGGCGCGGTTTCAATTGCCGCGCTCATGTTTCAGCGTGGCAGCGACACTGCTCAGAGCGAGCAACGCTGGGCCATGCTGCAGACATATTGCGGAGACTGTCACAATGATGACGACCGTGCCGGCGAGTTGACGATTGAGGGATTGAACCCGGATTCGATTCCCGAACACGCCGAAGTCTTCGAAACCGTCGTGAGCAAGCTGCGCGGCCGCCTGATGCCACCGCCGAATCGCGACCAACCCGAACAGGCAGAAATCGATTCACTCGTGAGCTGGCTCGAAAATTCGATAGACGACCGTGCCGAGCAAACCGCAGGTTTTGTCGGCGCTCAGCGGCTCAGCCGTAACGAATATGCGCAGGCCGTAAAGGGCCTCCTCGGTGTCGAGATCGATCCGGCGGACTACTTGCCCACTGAGATCGAGGTAGACGGTTTCACGAACATCGCCAGTGGACTCACGGTATCGCCTGCTTTTATAGAGCAGTATGTCAACGTTGCAAGCACCGTTGCGCACCTAGCAGTCGGCGAGCCAGTGCCCAAAGTCGCGACAGCTTATTTCCCGCCACCGCGCCAAAATCAGCAAGCCTATGTCGAAGGCATGCCGCTGGGTACCCGTGGCGGCATCCGTTTCACTCACACGTTTCCCGCCGATGGCGAGTATCGACTCTCCATCACGAACCTTGGCGCCGGACTCTACCCGCGGGCACTGGAAACGGCGCACACTCTGCTCGTACTCGTCGACCGCGGCGAGCAATTTCGCGAACACATAGGTGGTCCTGCAGATCTCGCGCTGCTGGATCGCGGAGGTGCGCCGGCACGCGCCGACATTATGGCGCGCTTTGAAAACATCCCGCTGCAGGTGACAGCCGGCGTGCATGAAGTCATCGTCACTTTCATCGAACGCGCGCGATCGCTGAGCGACGAACAGATATCGACGTTTAATCCAGCTAGCAGCTTTTCGTACACGGGCGCGCCCCGCGTACCGGGCATCAGCGGCGGCATCGATATGATCGGGCCTTACAACGCTCAAGGGGTGTCGCAGACAGCAAGTCGCAATCTGCTTTTTGTATGCGAACCGGAAGTGCCGCAGCGCGAACGCGCTTGTGCCGAGCAGATTACTGCAAATCTTGTCAGAGGTGCGTTCCGGCGACCCGCCACCCAAGCAGATCTCGACCGCCTGATGCCTTTCTATGAGCAAGGCCGCATGGGTCCCGGCGGCTTCGACGAAGGTATCGAACTCATGGTGACAGCCGTACTTGCCAGCCCGGATTTCTTGTATCGCATCATTGCACCGTCGCAAAACGTCACCGGTAACCGCTACGCACTCAGCGATTTAGAACTTGCCTCACGGGTCGCCTTCTTCATTTGGAGTCAAGGACCTGACGATCAGCTGCTGTCGCTTGCAGAGACTGGCGAGCTCTCGAAATCCGCAACGCTCGACGCGCAGGTTGAGCGAATGCTTGCCGATCCGCGCGCAGAAGTTCTGGTTACGAATTTCGCGCTGCCCTGGCTTGGCGTCGACGACCTCGAGTCGGTTCAGCCCGACGTGCAGTTGTTTGGATTCGAATTCACGGAATCGCTGCGACAGGACTTCGCGCAGGAAATGGCACTGTTTATGAAGAGCATTCTGCTCGAGGATGTCGATGTCCGCGAATTACTAACGGCCGACCATACATACTTGAATGAACGGCTTGCGCGTCACTACGGCTTCGATTCCATCATCGGTCCACAATTTCGGCGCGTGACACTGAATAACCCAACACGGCATGGCTTGCTCGGCAAAGGCGCCGTATTGCTCAGAACTTCTTACGGCGATCGCACTTCGCCGGTATTGCGCGGTGCTTGGGTGCTCGAGAAACTCATGGGAACGCCGCCGACCCCGCCGCCGCCGGGTGTAGAAACAGATTTGACGACGCCAGAGGGCGAGCAGCCCAAGACGGTACGTGCCCGGCTGGAACAACACCGCGACAGTCCGACCTGCAACGGTTGTCACGGTGTCATGGACCCATACGGGCTCGCGCTGGAGAATTTCTCAGTCACCGGTCGATGGCGCGATCTGGACAGTCAAGCTAACGCGCCTATTGACGCGAGCACCGTCCTCCCTGGCGGCAAACCGATTGCAGGCCCGGTCGAATTACGTGAGGCACTGCTCGCTCGCCCGGATCAGTTCGTGCAAGCACTGACGGAAAAACTCATGATGTATGCCATCGGCAGGGAACTCGAGTATTTCGACATGCCACAAGTACGCAGCATCGTTCGCGAAGCAGCTCCGCAGGACTTCCGATTTTCGGCGCTGGTAAGCGGCGTCGTGCGCAGCAGTGCATTCCGTATGCAGGCTGTCGCACCAGAAACCGCGTCGGAACAAGCTCAAGTATCGCAAGTCGGCAGCGCTGACGTGCAGAATAACGAGGAGTAAATAACCATGTACCTCACTAAGAAACATTTGTCGCGCCGCACCGTATTGAGGGCCGCTGGCGTATCACTCGGTCTGCCATTGCTCGATGCTATGATTCCCGCTGCGACGGCACTCGCACAGACGGCAGCCGCACCCAAATTGAGAGTCGGTTTTTTCTATTTGCCGCACGGCGCGATCATGTCGAACACGGCATACGGTGCCGGAATGGACCGCTGGACGCCAAGCGGCGCCGGCGAGAACTTCAAGTTGAGCCATATACTCGAGCCACTGGAATCCTATAAGCAGTACGTGACTTCTTTCGGCGAGATCGAAAACAAGGCGCCGAAAAACTCAGTACACACGTTAGTGCCCGCGACGTGGCTCAGCGGCGTTTCCCCAGACCAGGAAGCAACCGGTGCATTGATGGCTCCGACGATCGACCAGCTCATTGCCGCGAAAATCGGGCAGGATACGGTGCTCCCCTCGCTCGAACTTTCATCCGAGACAACCATTCAGAGTGCGGCATGCTCAGGCGGAGGCGGCTGCTATTACAGCTCTACGCTGTCGTTTCGCGACGCGACGACGCCGCTGCCGATGGAATTTAATCCACGCAAAGTGTTCGTGCAGCTGTTTGGCGCCGGCGATACTCCGGAAGAACGCGAAATACTGACTGCACGAAAACGCAGCGTGCTGGACTTAATCAACGAACGCACACGCGAACTGCAGACCAGCTTGGGACCGCACGACCGCGCCGTGCTCAGCGACTATTTGGAATCGGTGCGCGAGACGGAGCGGCGCGTGGAAAAAGCAGCGCAACGAGACCTGACAGGTATCGAGCTGCCCGGCGCGCCAATCGGCGAACTATCAGATTTTGACGAGCAGGTTCGTCTAATGTTCGACCTGATTGCACTGGCCTATCAAGCCAACGTAACGCGCGTTGCTTCCTACATCATGGTCGGAGAAGGCACCAACCGCACTTACAATCACATAGGCGTGCCGGATGCGTTTCATCCGCTTTCGCATCACGCGAATAACCTGGAGCGGATCGAAAAACTTGTTCGAATCCAGCGTTACCACGTAGAGCGCTTCGCCGAGTTTGTCGACAAGCTCGCCAATACACCTGACGGCGAAGGCTCTCTGCTCGATAATTCGATGCTGTTGTATGGCTCTAACATGAGCAACAGTGATCGTCACAACAACTATCCACTGCCCAATGTGCTGGTCGGCGGTGGTTCCGGGGCTTTGAACGGCGGGCAGCATATTGAATTACCCGAACGGACTACCTTATCCAATCTGCACCTTACTATCGTCAATAAAGCCGGGCTCGACATGCAGCGTATCGCTGACAGCACCGGCGAGATCGCGGGCGTTTAGAAACAATGCGCCGCGTCGACAAAATGGCGATAGACCGCCGCAAACTGCTGGGTGGTATGGCGGCGAGCATGGCAGGCGCAGCGCTGCCGCTGGCGGTGAGGCCTGTATTCGCAGCAGAAACACTTACCACGACACAAGTCGCGGCCGAACTCACCTTATTGCAAGGCGGCGGCGGAAATATCCTCAGTCTTGCCACTGACGAGGGTCAAGTTGTCGTCGACAGCGGCGCGGCCGAGTTCAGCGAAGGGGTACTGAATGCGCTTGACGCACTGCCGAGTGGGCCCGTTGCAGCATTATTCAATACGCACTGGCATCTCGATCAAGTCGGCTCGAACGCGGCCCTAGGCGCCGCCGGCGCAACGATATACAGCCACGATAAAACCCGTCAGCGCCTGAGCACCGGCTATTACTTGCCGAGCGAAGATCGTTACGAGTCTGCTTTGCCCGTCGCAGGTCGGCCCACTGAAACGACATTTACAACAGGCATTGCGAATGTCGGCGGCCGCCGCATTGAATACGCTTACCTGATCGCGGCACATACGGACGGTGATATCTACGTTGCGTTCCCTGAACTCAACGTCATCGCTGTCGGTGATGTCGTATCGCCAGAACGCGATCCCATCTTTGATTGGTTCGGCGGCGGCTGGCTCGGCGGCCGCGTCGATGCGCTCGCGTTACTGCTTGAGCGCAGCGATGCCGATACGCGCTTTGTTCCGAGCTACGGACCGGTTCTCTCGCGTGCGCAAGTCCAAGCCGAACACGACATGATGCTCGAGCTGTTCGAGCGCATGGTCGAGCACGTGCGGCTCGGAGAAACCGCTGACGACATGCTGGAACTCGGCGTGCTGGACGGCCTCGGTCGCACTTTCACCGAACCGCGCACGTTGCTATATGACCTGCACAAGGGTTTTTGGGCGCATCACAATAAACTCATGCACGACATTGTGTAAGCGATAGGCATATGCAGCATTCAGCGGTTTCAAAACGCATCGTATTCGGGCTCGCCGCTTGGCTGAGTTTCAGCTCGGCATTTGCCGAGGCTCCACTGGCAGATCTGATTCAGGACGGACAACTCGTCGCTGCACTCGACCTCATTGACCAGGGCGCCGATGTCAACGCAGCGCAAGTCGACGGGACGACACCGCTGCATTGGGCCGTCTACCAAATCGATCTGACACTGGTTCGAGAACTACTCGCAAAGGGCGCCGATGCTGACGTCGCCAACCGCTATCGCGCCACGCCGCTCGCTGAAGCTGTGAAGGCGGGCAATACAGATCTCGTGAGTTTGCTGCTCGATGCTGGCGCCAGTGCCGACGCAGCGAATGACGATGGCCAAACCGCGCTCATGCTGGCAGCACGCGCGGGTTCGCTGCCTATTACGAAACTGCTCGTCGAGCGAGGTGCGGATGTCAACACCGTCGAATCATGGCGGGGCCAGACAGCGTTGATGTGGGCGGCGGCGGGCCGCTTTGGCGAGCTGACTGCATACTTGGTCAGCGCGGGCGCGAACGTAGCAGCGCGTGCCGTCACAAACGATTGGGGCTCGCAGATCACATCAGAGCCGCGCGCACAATATCGCCCGACCGGAGGCTTGACGCCGCTTCTTTACGCAGCACGAGCCGGTTGCATCGACTGCATTGAGGCGATTCTTGCCGGCGGCGAAGTGGTTGACCGGCCGACTCCGGACGGGGTCACCGCATTGATGATCGCTATTGATAACTTTGAATTCGATGCGGCTGACTACCTGCTTGATGCGGGCGCTAACCCGCACTTCACCGATTGGTGGGGGCGCTCAGCCCTGTACCTCGCCGTCGATATGAATACCTATACACCTCGCACTGTGCTCGGAGGCTTGCAATCCCAGGATACCGTCCCCGGTGCGACGCTTTCTTCAGCGACCTCCGCGATGGATATTATTCAACGGCTGTTAGCTGCAGGTGTCGAAGTGAATACGCAGCTCAACATGCATAGAGTCGGCCGCGGCGGGAACAGTCAGCGATTCACCGACGATCTTTTGACAACGGGCGCAACACCGCTTTTGCGGGCGGCCATCACCCACGACCATGCGTCGATGCGCGTGTTGCTCGAACACGGTGCACGCGCAGACCTGCCGAACGTCATGGGTGTGACGCCGCTGATGGCTGCCGCGGGTATCGGCGTTCGCGACATCAACTTTGGCAGCAACCGGTCGCCGCGATTTGCGACAGATGAACTCCTCGAGGACAAGGTTATCGAGTCCCTCGACATTCTGCTTAGCGCTGGCGCAGACATCAACGCACGTGTCACGGACACGCACAGCCGAACCGCTCGTATCGCACGACCCAGCCGAATGACTGACGCCGAAGGTCAGACAGCGCTGGCCTCAGCGAAGCGCCTTAACTGGACTCGTGCCGTGGAATTCATGCTCGCGCGGGGTGCCGAGTAAACCGCGGTTTTGGTTTCGTGATTTACCGGGTCTACGCTCAGCAATTCACGATCCCGGTGTGACTACGCTACCAATCAGGCGGCAGCTCTCCGCCTAAGCTGGCCTCGTCGAGTTTCGCGACAGCTTCGCTGTCAAGCTCGATGTCTGCAAACGCAAGGAGCTCGGTTAGCTGCTCAACGCTCGTGGCGCTCGCAATCGGCGCCGTGACGCCATGCGCACGCAGCCACGCAAGCGAAACCTGTGCCGGCGTCGCGTTAATATCGGCGGCAATGGCGTCGAGCGCGGCGAGAATCCGAAATCCTCGCACATTCATCATCCGCTTCACGCCGCCGCCTCGAGGGCTCTTCTTGATATCTTTCTCTGAGCGGTACTTGCCGGTCAGAAAGCCGCTCGCAAGACCGAAGTATGAAATGACGCCCAAACCTTCACTGCGGCACAGCTGCGCGAGCGGACCTTCGAAAGCGACGCGGTCGTAAAGGTTGTACCAGGGCTGCACCGTCTCAAACCGCGGCAGGCCCTGCGCTTTGCTGATGGCGAGCGCTGCAGCGAGGCGATCGGCTGCATAGTTCGATGCGCCGATCGCGCGTACTTTGCCAGCAGCAATGAGATCTCCGAACGCGGCTAAGGTTTCCTCGATCGGCGTGTCCGTGTCATCGATGTGGGCCTGATAGAGATCGATCGTGTCGACCTGCAGGCGCTGCAGCGAAGCATCGACAGCCTTGAAAATATAGTCGCGAGAGAGGCCCTTTTCGTCAGGCCCCATCTCCATGCCGACCTTCGTCGCGATAACGACGTCGTCGCGACGACCGCTGCGCTTGAGCCAGCGGCCGATGACCCTTTCCGACTCGCCACCTGAGTGCCCATCGACCCAGATCGAGTACACGTCAGCCGTATCGATCAGATTAAAGCCCGCTGCAACGAATGCGTCGAGCACTTCGAAAGAGCGCTGCTCATCTGCAGTCCAGCCGAAAACATTGCCGCCTAAAGCAAGCGGTGCGACTTCGAGGCCGGAGTTTCCCAGAGTTTGCTTGAACATGTTGCGAGCGTAACTTCAGGATGAGGGAGAGTCCAGACCGGCTGGCGAACTCATGAGCCCTTACATTGGACGCCTAACTACTGGATTGAGCGCGCCGCCCACAACGCCATCGGCGCGTCGCAGGCAGCGCTTAAGCTCAACGCATTGTCACAGAGCCTCTAGAAGCTCGACCGCCTCTGCTGCCAGCAAGGCATGGCCCGCCTCGGTCGGGTGCATACCATCCCAGAAGAACTTTCTGTTGGGGTTACTACAGATCGCGTTGCCCGTTACGCCAAACTCAAGACAGGGTTGTGCATCGACAAAGCCGAATCCGTTGGGATAGGCAAAAATAGCCGTGGACAGTCCGAAAAGATCAAGCGTATAAAAGTGCGTATTCGGGCAAAGCGGTTGCAGATAGAAATTGATGCTCTGCTGCACCGCATTATTGAGTCCAAAGGCAAGCGCTGTTGCAGCGGAGATCGCTGGCTCGCCAACGCCCTGAGCGAAAGGGGTCGTGCCGAGATTCGGCACGTTCGCCACCATGATGTGTTGCGCACCCGCCGTGCAGAGTGACAGCAGATTGTCACGAACCGCCATGATTGCCGCACCGACGATCGGCGGACCGTTAACCGGACCCAACTGCAGCGCATCGCGGACATCGTTGCCGCCGAAGCCAAATACATAGAGCGTGTCTGCCTGAGCGGTCCCGCCCGAGTAACTTAGAAACTGCGCGATCTGCTGACTCGCTGACGCACCTGCAGCCCCGTCGCGGGCGCGCGAGCCACCGATTGCATAGTTGCTGAATACGCCTGGGTTGCGGGCCGACGGCCCCGTCGAACGTTGCAGTCCGAGCGCTTGCCCCAGAGCCTCAACCCACGTGCGGCCGTTGCTGAAGTGGTGCCCGCCTATCGCATAGGCCGCGCTTGGCACCGGGTCGAATGGCGGCGTGGCGACGTCGCCGGTCAAGACGAATGCATTGCCTGAATCCATCAGACTATCGCCGAAAGCGACGATTCGGTCGAAGTCGCCGGGGGCTGCCAGCGCAGTCGCACTCAGGGGAAGCACGATGGCAATGGCCATCGCGCAGTTGCGCAAAACGCGCGAAGCGATTGTCGATACGATTTTCATGATGCTTACCTCAATTTTTTGAATGAACGCTGTTCGCTTCGTGGCCCGGCGATTCGCCAGTCGATCACAAGGTGAGCGAACATCTCCATTCAACGCTGAGCGTCATCAGAACAACCGATGTTTAGGCGACGTTTAGGTGATGATTTCATGATGGATGGTCGCGGCTAGCGCCCATCCATCAACAATCAGCAGCTGATATGACAATATGGTGAAAAGCGGCAACCAGTTCAGGGGAATAACGGCATGAACACAGACGGCAAACAAGACTCAACCGATCACGAACTCGACACAGTCAATGACGCAACGTCGACCGCGCACGACTCGGCGGCGGGCCTGTCGCGCCGAGAGATGCTGATGATTGGCGCAACCGGGGCGGCCGGCCTCGCGAGCGGCGCGCTCGCCCAGGAGAATGGCCCTGCCGCACCGGCTATCGCCACGGGCGCCGTCGCAGGCATGCCGTTTCGCGCATTCGTGCGTTACCGGAGCGAAGGCGCCGTTACCGACTTGCGCCTTCGCGGCATCAAGCCAACCCAAGTGGTTGTAAGGACGAAGGGTTCATGCGGATGCTATACGGTCACTTCGAGCGTGCTTGGGAGCGCTATGCAGGACACGCCAACGATCCCGAATCACTCCGGCATGGGAATTGTGGAGGCGGTCGGCGCGCAGGTGCGGCGCGTGCAAGTCGGCGACCGAGTACTCGTCTCCGGCACGCCTTGGTGCGGCCAGTGCCATCAATGCCTCAACGGGACGCCGGAGTGGTGCAATTACCTCGCCCCCGGCGGCGTGCCGAACGACCCGATTGCCGAATTGGCTGATGGGACCGGCGTGATCGAGGCCGCGGTCATCGGCGGTCTCAGCGAAATTATCGTCGCGTATGAGGAGTACTGCGTCCCTATCTTTTCCGACCTGCCCGATGAACAGATCGCGATGCTCGGCGACACCGGCGCGGTCGGCATCGCGGCTACCAGCGTCTACGACCCGGTACAGATCGGCCAGAATGTCGTGATCTTCGGCGCCGGACCCATTGGCCTGGCCGCGGTGCAAGGCGCGCGGGCTCAAGCGGCCGGACAGATCATTGTGGTCGAGCCGGTCCGCTATCGACGCGAGAAAGCACTGGAGTTTGGTGCGACGACTGTCCTTGACCCCAATCAAGACACCGATACGCTCGTGGAACGCATCCGCGAGATGTGTGCACCGCCGACCGACCGCCTCGATGCGGGCGGACAAATCCCGGGACGCGGACTTGTCTCAATGCGCGGAGCGGACCTCGTCGTGGAGGCCTCGGGCTTAGACCGTTTCCCTCCAGCCGTTGAAGTGGGGCCGGACCCCACCGGCCTGCTTGCACTGCGCCAGGCTTGGGAGGTGACCGCGCCGGGCGGCAGCCTCGTGACATTGGCAGTCCAAACTGGAGACATCGCCTTCCCAGCCTCGGCGTTCTGCCTGTCGGGCAAGCGTATTTTTGGCGGTCAGATGGCGGGCATGAACGTGATGCGCGACACAGCACGCTTCATCACGGCGATGGAAAAAGGGTCCGTGGATATCGGTGCAATCATTACCGCTACGCCGCCGCTTGACGAGGTAAAGGCGGGCTTTCAGGGCGTCGCAGATCGAACGGAGCTTGGGGTGGTGTTCACGTTCGGATAGACAGCAGGTACTTCGCTATCCGCGGCTATCCCTTTGCTGATGAGCGTCGTTTCCTTGGCCGATAGGCAACCGTTTCTGCTGATTCAGTTGCGTCGCGAGAAGGACTCGCGTCCGCTGGTTCGCCCTCGCCTCCTTCATAGGTCGGCCGTTTTCCGCCGGCAGCATACGCCGCTTCGGTTGCTTTCAGTTCTGCGATGGCCTCGCGCAATGCTGGACTGTTGTGCTGAGTCAAGGTCAGCTCTGCCTCGTAATCTTGCTGAAGCAGTTCCAGTTCGACGATCGTCATCGTCTGAGTGTTGCGGTCGGCCGGCAAAGCTTCGTTGATCGTTGCTGCCGACTCTCCGTTACGCGCAAATTCGGCTTTCACATCTGCCATCATAATAGTGGATGCGTCGACCGGATCTGTCTCGCGCTGCGTACCGACCGAATCTGCAGGCACTTCGTTCGGCAGAGGCATTCCGATATTGGGATCCATGGAGACGGTCGCCGAATCCTCTGGCAGCAACTGCGGACTCGAGTTAATTGCTGTCTCGGCTGCCAACCTGTGCGCGACTCCGTTCTCGACCACCGGAGTCGGCTGGGTGTTGGACGCTGTCTCTGCCGCGATGTAGTCAAGATTCGGATCGGCACGCACGCCGCGCTTGCGCAACACGATAAGCGTCGACCATATCAACAGCAAGACCCCGGCGCCGAAGGCCAACAGGCTAAAAATAGACGTCGACAACGGCCTGGTCGTTTCTTCAGTTGTCCGGCTCAGCGCACTGTCGACCGGATTCGTTGCCGTGATCGCCGCTGCCTCTGCGGCGGGCGCTGCGATCGGCGCTGCAGGCTCGCGTGCCGGCGCGACATTGTCTCGAATGTCAGCGCGCGCGCCACGCTCAGCACTCGGCACAAGCGGCGCGTCGGCAACCTCAGTTGCAGCGTCAGTGAAGCCAGCGCTCGCTAACTGCGATTCCGCTGGCATAGACGTCGTCGAGTCTACCGTCACAACCGGAATCGTAGGGCTTGATGAGCCAGACAGGATAGGTATTTCTATCGACCGACCTTGCTCAATTAGATCCGGATCGGCATTTATGAAGGCTTGGGGATTGGCCGCGAAAACCGCATTCGCAGTTTGCCAGATGGTGCCTGGGCGGCCGGCAATTCTGGATGCGATTCCCGACAGAGTATCCCCTCGAACCACGCGGTAGGTCTGACCTTGTGTCAGTTGGGCCCCGGCTTGGCCTCGCGCACGCGGCGACGCAACTTGCCGTAACGATGTCGAATTGCGCGGCGCCACGGCGGCTGCGGTTTGAACTTGCTGATTCGTTGCAGTTGCTGTCGCAGTCGCAGTCGCACTGGTCGAACTCAACATCGCAGCTGACGTTCGAACTGGCGGATCCACAAACAACATATAGCTGCGAACGATGTGCGGGACGCCCGCACACTGGACACGGACATTGAGCCCAATCAACGGCTCGCGAACCAGAGCGCTACCGAAAACCTGAATGCGGGTAGCATCGACGACGATGCGATTGACCAGCGTGTAAGTCGGTGTTCCATCTGCTCCAGTCAATGGTCGAGCAAGCGAAACGCAGTCTGCTACCAGCTGCTCATTAGGTGCAATTCGATAGGGAATTTCAACTTGAAGGGGCTGACCGAGCGCACTCTTGACCGATACTTCGCCGAGTTCGAGTGCGTTGGCTGTTCCCAGCGTTGTCAATAATACCGCGAGGCCGCAACATACACTTAGCTGCATGCTCGACTGATAAACGCACCCCAGACGCAGCAGTCGCTGCGCTGCGATCGGCGTTGCAGCTTCATCTAATTCGGAATCGGACACCGCATCAATGGACATCGCTCAAACCCTTCCACGAATTTTCCATAACCTGTCCGGGTTACGGATACTGAGCGAGCGAGTCTACGCAACGTTGAACAGCCGAAACGCGACGGCATTCATGCATTTGCACGATGCGCGAAAAAAACTCCCACTTTCTCCAACGGTGTCACGCCATTCCTCCCACTTCGACTCATCGAATGCGGAAGTTCGCGGCGATTGCTGAAACCCAGTCAATGAGCGTGGGAGACTGAAGCTCCTAACGTGCCACAGGAAGTATCGGCGAACCATCCTGGTTTATGGGATCACCCCGAATCAGCAGGCCAAAAGCAGTTTCGACTTTTGCCGCGAAGCCCCTCACTACGATTACATCGCCGGGCTTAAAGGTGTCGACCGTGTAACCTCTGCGCGTTAAATGGGTGACCGCAGGGCCGCCGTAGCTGACGTCCCACTCCTGAACTTTTCCGTCGGCCCCGGTGACTTCGATAATTAGACTCGGGTGAGGATTAATGAACCGCCACTCCTTGACGGTGCCGGTAATCTCAACCATCACATCTTCGTTATAAATGCCTTGGGTGCTGTGATGGGCAAATGCGGCTGAGTTGAAAAAGCCGCCGAACAAGGCAAGCACTGGCAGAAATAAGGTGAGCAGTCTCACTGGTTCCCCCTTTGTATCTATTTCCGTATTCATTCTTCGAGGCGCACGATACCCGGATCGTTCGGGTAACTTGTGGGCAGCAATTTTAAGATCTGCCGTGACCCATCGAGATCGCAGTTCCAAGGCAGCGCAAGAGGCTCGGGATCCGACTGCGAGCGCGTCTTGAAGGTCCAGGGCTCCCTCAGAAAAAAGGTGTCGACGGTGGTTACTTCAAGAATGAGCTCATCGCCGTCTTTCGTGTAGCGCTCAGTAACTTTCTTTTGAGTAGATGACGGCAGCTTGAAATCAGCGTTCAACCCTTGAGGATCGAATGTGAAGCGCGTGGTCTCCACGACCAGCGCGCCATCTTCATAATGACCCGTGGAATAACCAAAATAAAAGAACTCATTGATTGCCGGCTTCGCGTGATTGTGGCCATCCAACCATACTGTCCGAACAACGTCATCCTTACCGTAAGTAAATATGACGCGATCTTCCATTTGCTCAATCTGATGCGAGTAGGGATCGGTCCACATGTGCGGGATCGACATTGGGGCGCAGTCGTATTTAGGTTGGGCGACTTCATCGATGGCATCGCGGTAGGCTTTCGCTCGCTCAGTCAGCAACTCATCATCTTCTTCGAGCAACATGCAACGGAACCCGGGGCCGTCTACGCACTGCCCCCACTGCCAGACGCCGCTGATATCCGGAATCTCACCGGCGGTGGACTGGGCGTTCCCGTCTCTTGTCGTAACCAGTGTTATGGACGCAAGCACAATGAATGCAGAAAAATTGCTTATTCTGAACTTCACGTTTCCCCCCAAGTGCCTCAAATCTTCAAAAAACGTTGTTTCGCGCCGCCGGCGGAAACGTCATCACTATTATGCCACTCGCGGAATCAATACGCTCACGGCGAGAGTCGGCAGGGCAGAAACTGGAGGGCCTCCAATTTCAAGCGTCCAAAGGAGAACCTGATTCGTTTGTTGTCAGCTCACCCATGAAGAGTGGCTTGAGGCGAAACCGGGCCCGTCAAGGTCGACGGGCCCGGTGCCTTATTCAAAGTGTCGGCTGGGTTCAGCTTAACGCGGGTGCGCTAGCCGCCCATAGCACCCTTAATTGCTTCGGCGTTAATCTTGACGAAGTCTTCGAAGCTCTGCAGCTCGGCGTCGAGCAGACGGGCCAAGTCGAGATCGCGATTCGCCATGAATTCCTTCTCGAAGTCGCGGTAAACCTGGAACATATTGCCAAGTTCGTCTGCGCCTGGGAATCCAAATCCACGATAGGCGTCGGCATCGACAGCATTGTATGTGATGGAACCCACGCCCAAAACGCTGGTCAATGTATCGCCCATTGCCTTGATAGTCAGGGCTTCGCCATAAATGCCGACTGTCTTGCCGATATAGGCTGGGCCGGCTTTGAAGATTCCGTATGCCACTTTGCCGATGTCTGCGGCAGCAATACCCGCCATCTTGGCTTCACCCATAGGAAACGCCCAGGACAGTGAGCCGTCCTCAGCTTTTTGAGGACCCAGGCCAAAGGTATAAAGATTGTCCCAGTAGAACGAGGTCACAAGCTTCGTCAACGGCAGGCCTTCAAAATAGGCGTCGGCCTCTGCCTTGGCATCAAAGTGCGGCACGCGGTAGACATCTTGCAGCATCGGCATGCGCGTATCGTCAGCTTGCATGAATTTGCGCGTATCTTCGAGCGTAGACCAAACCACATGTTTGACGCCTGCAGCCTTGGCTGCATCAGCGATATTCTTGGCTTGCTCCTTTTCTTTGGCGCCAGAAAAATGCTCCCAGAAATTCGTAACGCCATAAACGCCGTAGGCGCCTGCAAATGCTTTCTTGAGACTTTCTACATCGTCAAGGTCGGCCTGAACGACTTCTGCTCCTTTTTTAGCAAGGGCTTTGGCCGCGTCCTTGCTGGGATCGCGCGTGATAGCGCGGCATGCAAATTCGCTCGACGCATCACCAAGAATTGCGCGGCATAATCCGCCGCCCTGCGAACCGGTCGATCCAACGACGGCAATAATCTTCTTATCGGCCATTCTAATTTCCTCAAGTCTGAAGTGTGTGGAGTGCGCGAACGTCCAA
>JAHEEO010000219.1 GCA_024640665.1 Rhodospirillales bacterium
CTAATCGAAAGCAAGTGATAGACCACTGCAAAGCGCCCGCCAGGTTTGAGCTGCATCGGTTCACCATCGTCGGCAGCAGGCACGCTCGGGTGGCCTGACTCGCGAAACACGCCGCGACTAAATCCTGAACCGCTCGCGCCACGCGTGGCCCATTCATCGACACCGTATTCGAGGTAGTCAATGCCGCAGGCATCAACCAGCATTTCAAATTTCAACGACGGACGATCACGCAACGCCGTGCAGCATTGAATGAGCTGGTCTGCAGCGACTACATAGCTCAATTCGCCGGCTACAGCCGAAACCCGCTGCAGCACATCACCGAGCTCGCTTTCGATGCTGGCTGCCAGCGCGGCATACCTTGGGGACAGGTCTGCCGTCTTCATTGAACGTGCACCATCAGGCAGCGACCGACAGACCAGCCAAATGGGCGAGCCCGGTAACAATGGGTTGTATGTCTAGGCATCATTTATCGAGCAATGGTCTGCGTGCGACGAATCTTCGCTTGCAACTGCAATATGCCGAAAATCAACGCTTCCGCCGTGGGTGGGCATCCGGGCACGTATACGTCGACCGGCACAATGCGATCGCAGCCACGAACCACCGAATAGGAGTAATGGTAATAGCCGCCGCCGTTCGCACACGAACCCATCGAGATAACCCAGCGAGGCTCCGACATCTGGTCGTAAACTTTCCGCAAGGCCGGCGCCATCTTGTTAACGAGTGTGCCTGCAACAATCATGACATCCGACTGGCGTGGACTCGGCCGAAACATTACACCGAACCGGTCTAAATCGTACCGAGACGCGCCTGCCTGCATCATTTCGACCGCGCAACAGGCGAGACCGAACGTAACTGGCCACATCGATCCGGTGCGCGCCCAGTTGACGAGCTTGTCAGCCTGCGTGACGACAAAACCGCGCTGCATTACCTCGGGTGCATCAAACGGCAGGTCAGTTTCTTCTAGTCCCACTCCAATGCTCCCTTGCGCCACTCATATATAAAGCCCACGACCAATATGCCGAGAAATATCGCCATGGCCCCAAGCCCGAATAATCCAATTTGATCGAGCGCTACCGCCCACGGAAATAGGAATGCGATTTCAAGGTCGAACACGATAAACAGAATCGCGACCAGGTAATAACGCACATCGAAACGCATGCGTGAGTCTTCAAAAGCCTCGAAACCGCACTCATATGGAGATAGCTTGGCGGCGTCTTTAGAGCCGTGACCGAGAACAAATCCCAGAGTCAATAACACGATACCGAGCGCACCGGCGATGCAGAAGAAGATCAGGACTGGAACATAATTCGCTAGCATTTGTTGGCTACAGGCTAGATCGGCGCGGATTGTAACAACAACACGCTAGAGTCTCACTTAAAGATTTCATGGTGCCGATGGCCGGACTCGAACCGGCACAGCTTTCGCCACTGCCCCCTCAAGACAGCGTGTCTACCAGTTCCACCACATCGGCAAATTAGTTTTCCGTTTCTCCAGTTGGCGTTTCGTTGCCAGCCGGCGCGGGTACGCTCGGCAGCTCTTCACCGGTTGGCACAGGCGCAAGTCCGGGAAGTGTTGTCGAAGTCTCGCCGGGAATATCAACTGAATCGAGCAAGCTCTCTGGTGCCGTGGTTTGCGTGGCCAAATAGGCCAATCCGAGGCTTGTCATGAAAAAGATGGTGGCCAGCACGGCCGTAGCACGCGAAAAGAAGCTCGACGTACCGCGCGCGCCAAAAACGGTGCCCGAGGCGCCTGCGCCAAAACCAGAACCGGCATCTGCGCCCTTACCGCGCTGCAGCAAGACCAGACCAATAATTAACAGTGCCACGCCAACGTGACAGAACAATACGATGGATTGCAACATTTGTAAGCTTTGCCCGTTTAGCCAGCCGCGGCGCGAAAGATGTCTAGAAACTGCGCCGCATCTAAAGACGCGCCGCCAATGAGTCCGCCATCGATATCCTCCATTGCCAACAGCTCACCCGCATTTGCCGGTTTCATGCTGCCGCCATAGAGGATCAATAAACTGGCGGCAATTGTAGCATCTCTTTCGACAAGCATCGCCCGAATCGACGCATGAACTTCCTGCGCTTGCGCCGGCGTGGCGGTCTTGCCTGTCCCAATGGCCCAAACCGGTTCATATGCGATTACGGCGGACGCGAATGCTCCCACCCCGGCAGCATCGAGCACTGCCCCGACTTGCCGCGCCACCACTGCTTGAGTAGCAGCCGCTTCGCGCTCGGCAAGCGTCTCGCCCACACATAGAATCGGTACCAATCCAGCAGCTTGGGCAGCGATGAACTTTGCCGCGACGAGCGCATCTGTCTCGTGATAATAGCTGCGACGCTCAGAATGCCCGACGATGACGTGACTGCAACCCAAGTCTTCCAGCATCGCGCCGGAGTGCTCGCCAGTGTATGCGCCCGTACCGACATGCTCGGACAGGTTCTGCCCGCCCAGCAAGATGTGGCTGCCCGATACCCAATCGCGCGCAGCCGCCAAATAAGGTGCTGGCGGGCATATCAGCATTTGCGCATCGACGCTCGGATTTGAGCCGGTCAGCTCTGCCACGAGAGCACGGCTGCCTTCCACAGAACCGTGCATTTTCCAATTTCCAGCTATCAAGCGCTTGCGCGGCATCGCAATGTCTCCCGGAATGTTTACCGAAGCGGCAGCCGCGGGAGCTTACGGACACTGCCGCGCGTTTTCAACGGCAATTATCAAGAACCGGTGCGGCCAGACAAGCCGTTTTGGAGTGAGCCGCAGCAAAACGGAAGCAAATTTATGCGACTGATGCCCGCACAGCTTCGGCTAGATGTGCAGCATAGCCACTCACCTCGTCATGGTCTTCACCTTCCACCATGACACGAATGACCGGCTCTGTGCCCGACGGCCGCAGTACGACGCGACCTCGAATACCCAGTTTGGATTCCACTTCTTTCAGCGTCGCACAAATTTGCGGCCGCTCGAATGGATCGATGCGCTCCGCGATACGCACATTGAGCATCACCTGGGGCAATAGTTTTACCGAGCTCGCAAGCTCACTGAGCAATTTACCGGTCCTGCGCATGACAGCCAAGACCTGCAACGCCGCAAGCAGACCGTCACCGGTCGTCGCCTTATCCAAGCACAAGACATGACCCGAAGATTCGCCGCCCAGGTTTCCTGCGTTTTCTTTGAGCATCGCCAATACGTGACGATCACCGACCTGTGCCCGCATGAAATCAATACCCAATTCTTCGAGCGCAAACTGCAATCCGAGATTACTCATGACAGTTCCGACCACCGGGCCGCGCAAAGTCCCGGTTTCGAGTCGATCGCGTGCAAGGATATACAGGATTTGATCGCCATCGATGAGGGTGCCGCGCTCATCGACCATGACGAGCCGATCGCCGTCGCCGTCCAGCGCGATGCCAACGTGGGCGCGAACGCCGGTAACCGTAAGTTTGAGCAAATCCGGTCGCGTCGATCCGCAACCATCATTAATATTCCGGCCGTTCGGCGAGCACCCTACGGCTACGACATCCCCCCCCATACTCGAGAGGAGTCGCGGTGCCACCTTATAACCGGCGCCGTGAGAGGCATCGATGACGATCTTGAGCCCCTCCAGTGTCATATTTTCTGGCACCGTTGAACGGCAGAAGTTCATGTAAGCCGTTCGAGCCTCCACCGCGGTGGTAGCACGCCCCAGATTGCTCGAGTCCTGAGTAACTGGCGGATCTTCCAGGTGGTCTTCGATCTGCTGTTCAACTTCGTCAGACAGCTTCTCGCCGCTGCGGTCGAAGAATTTTATGCCGTTGTCGTAGTATGGATTGTGTGAAGCGCTGATAACGACGCCGAACTGTGCGCCCAGCGACTGCGTAAGCACTGCAATCCCGGGTGTCGGCAGCGGCCCTGTAAGCAGGACATCTACGCCGGCGGCCACAAAACCTGCCTCGAGTGCTGACTCGAACATATAGCCAGACACGCGGGTGTCTTTGCCGATTAGCACTTTACCGCCGCTTGGCGTCAACACTTTTGCAGCGGCACCCGCGAGGCGCATCGCGAAATCGGCCGTCATCGGATTCGTGCCGACTCGGCCTCGAATTCCATCTGTCCCAAAATACTGCCTAGGCACCCGCTGTCTCCGAACTGCAATCCAAATAAAGACTCATCATGCAGCATCAAGCCCCGCTATCTAAACGCTGGATATCACATTATTCGCTACAGGCGCTAAATGAGCGCTCAGTGTTGGCTTGCGGGACCACCCAATGGAGACGCGCCCTTATTGTCGTCCTCGACAGCTTTTGCAGTTGGATCGCCGGGTTCAGACGGTTCATCCCAATCTCGCGGTGGCCCGGGCTCGCGGCCATCCATGATGTCTTTGATCTGATGCTCGTCGATGGTTTCGAAGCGAATTAACGCTTCGGCCATTTTGTGTAACTTGTCGTCATTTTCAATGAGGATGCGCTTGCTCTCTTTGTAACACTCATCGATCAAGCTTCGCACCGCCTCGTCAATCGCATGTGCCGTCACATCAGAAACCTGCTTGTGGCGAGTAACGCTTCGGCCCAGGAAAATCTCGCCGTCGTCTTCCGTATAGGTAAGCGGCCCCAGTTGGTCGGAAAGCCCCCACTTGGTCACCATGTTGCGCGCGATATCCGTCGCGCGCTCAATGTCGTTAGAGGCTCCCGTCGTTACATACTCGGGACCAAACACGAGTTCTTCAGCGAGCCGGCCACCATACAGACTCTTCATTTGACTCATTAGCCGCTGTTTTGAGTAGCTATATCGATCTTCTTCCGGAAGAAACATCGTAACGCCCAATGCGCGCCCTCGAGGAATAATCGAAACCTTATATACGGGATCGTGATCTGGCACTAACAAACCCACGATAGCGTGGCCTGACTCGTGAAAAGCCGTGAGCTTCTTTTCATCTTCACTCATCACCATGGAGCGTCTTTCCGCACCCATCATGATCTTATCTTTAGCCTTATCGAACTCTTCCATGGTAACGGTCCGACGATTTCCGCGAGCTGCAATCAGCGCTGCCTCATTGACGAGATTCGCTAAGTCAGCCCCGGAAAAACCGGGCGTGCCACGCGCAATAATGCCGGGCTTAACGTCATTATCAAGCGGCACTTTGCGCAT
>JAHEEO010000027.1 GCA_024640665.1 Rhodospirillales bacterium
CCGGTTGCCGAGCAGCGTCGGGCGGTTTCTGATCCGGTTGAAATGTCACGCGAGATAAAGATGCTGACACGTGAGTTAGGTGGCGATTGTATCGTCGGCATCACGCGCGTGATGGATCACTCCATCGTCGAAGGTGAGACTGTAGATCATCAGTTTATTATCTGCATCGGCGCGCCGATGAATCGTGAACTGATGGTGCATGCGCCTGAACCCGCTGCCACGACAGAGGTAATGCGCGGTTATCGTCGCGTGGCAAAAATCGCCGTCGAGTTATCGGAGCGCATTCGCGCAATGGGCTGGCCGGCCAAGGCGCATGCTGACCCCAAGACTGGCGCACTGCTGCAGATTCCCCACGCAATCGAAGCTGGCCTTGGTCAGTTGGGTAAGCACGGATCAATGATTAGTCGTGAGTACGGTTCTAATTTTCGCATTGCGGCCGTCACCACGGATATGCCGCTTAGCGTCGATTCGCCTGAGGATATCGCGGTAGATGATTTGTGTTTTGTTTGCCGTCGATGCGTGATGGATTGTCCCCCGGGCGCAATCAGTAATAGTAAAAAAATGGTGCGGGGCGTCGAGAAGTGGTATGTGGATTTCGATAAGTGCGTTCCTTACTTCGCTGAGAATGCCGGTTGCGCAATCTGTATAGAGGTATGCCCTTGGAGTGAGCCGGGTCGAGGTTTTTCGTTATCGGAAAAGTTGCTATCGAAACGCTAGCTGCGGTTCATCGCGCGACTGCTGGTATCAGGCGGACGCTCAATAGCTTGGCTTGCGCGGCTACAGCGAAGATTCCGCTGCCGACATAGTCGTTGGCGCTCCCTACGAGAATCGAACTCGTGTTTCAGCCTTGAGAGGGCCGCGTCCTAACCGCTAGACGAAGGGAGCGCTGATGCCGGCATCGCGCGGGGCTGCTATCATAGCCTCGATTACAGCAAGGTGAAACATTCACCTCCGGAAACTATTTGAAGCAATCGGACACCAAGTCGCACCCCAGTCCAACGGTCATTCCTCGATCTGACCATGGCATCAGCCGGGCGGACATCTCAGAAAGCGCACTCAAAGTTCTTTATCGCCTGAAGAAGGCTGGCTATGCGGCGTTTATTGTGGGCGGCGGTGTGCGCGATTTGCTCATTAGCCAGCATCCAAAGGACTTTGACATCGCAACGGACGCTTTGCCGGACGAGATTCGGTCGCTATTTCGCAACTCACGCCTAATCGGGCGGCGTTTTCGCCTGGCGCACGTGCGGTTCGGGCGCGAAATCATCGAAGTCGCGACGTTCCGCGCCTCCGGCGATGGCGACGGCATTGACGAAGATCGTGAGCATCATGCTGAGAGCGGGCGAATCCTGCGCGACAATGTCTATGGCAGCATCGCCGAAGATATCTGGCGCCGCGACTTCACGATTAATGCGCTGTACTACAACATTGCTGATTTCTCGGTGTGGGATTACACCTCGGGTATGGCCGATATTGAAGCGAAGTCTTTACGCCTTATCGGCGATCCGGAGACGCGTTATCGTGAGGACCCAGTGCGCATGCTGCGCGCTGTTCGCTTCGCCGCCAAGCTTGGCTTTACCATCCATGAAAGTTCGGCCAGCCCCATCAGTTCGCTTGCTCCGTTGTTGAAGGACGTGCCGGCGGCGCGCTTGTTTGATGAAGTGCTCAAGCTGTTTCAGTCAGGTTATGCGGTTCGCAGTTTCGAATTGCTCGATGAGCACGGCTTGTTTGAGTACCTCTTTCCGGCGACGGCGGATCGACTGCGTGGCCCAGATGCAGACCATGCGCGCTTGTTCATACGTTCGGGTCTGCAGAATACCGATCAGCGGGTTGCCGAAGGCAAGCCCATTACGCCGATGTTCCTGTATGCAGTGATGCTGTGGCCGGTCATTCAGGAGCATGCGCGCGTGCTGGTAGAGGAAGGCTTGCCGGATGCTCAGGCCATGACGGAGGCTTGTTACCGAGTGGTTGGTGAGCAGCAGTTAGCGACATCTTTGCCAAAACGTTATGGCATTCCAATGCGCGAAATACTGCAGCTTCAATACCGGTTTGAAAATCGTCGCGGTGCGCGCGCGGCCCGGTTTCTGGAGCATAAACGCTTCCGCGCTGCCTATGATTTCATGGTCTTACGTGCAAATTGTGGTGAAGTAGATGAAGAGCTCGCCAATTGGTGGACGGAAGTTCAGGAGCGCACCGCCGCAGATCTGAACCAGGCTTTCGGTATCGGCAAGCGCAGTTCTTCGTCTCGCCGGGGCGGTCGAAAGCGCCGAAGGCGCGCCAGCGCTGGCACCTCTGCATAGCAACTTGGCAGGACGATAAAAATCCTTAAAGTCGTCTAAAGAACCGTTCGCCAAGCGATATTGACTATGCAAGCCAGTGAGGATGTGAAGCATTTGGATGGGCCACGATTTATCGTCGTGGAAGGCCCTATTGGGGTAGGAAAAACGAGCCTGGCCAAGCGCTTATCGCAGAGTTTTGCGAGCGAATTGATACTCGAGGGCGCTGCGGATAATCCTTTTCTCGAGCGGTTTTACCGAAACAAGCGGCAAGCAGCTCTACCGACACAGCTGTTCTTCCTTCTGCAGCGTGCTCAGCAGATCGAGCAACTTCGACAACGCGACCTGTTCTCGCCTGTGCGCGTCGCGGATTTTCTGATTGAGAAAGACCGTCTATTCGCTGAGTTGAATCTGGATCCGATGGAGCTGAGCCTCTATGACGAGGTTGCTTCGAAGCTGGATCTCGATCCGCCTAAACCGGATCTTGTAATCTATTTGCAGTCGCCGGCAAATGTGTTGCTGCAGAGAGTTGCTCGGCGTGGCATTGGGCACGAGCAGTACATCGACGGCGACTACCTCGAGCGTTTAGGCGATGCTTACGCGAGTTTTTTTCACAACTACAACGATGCGCCATTACTCATCGTCAACGCCGCGAGCATCGACCCGATCAATCGCGAGTCCGATTATCAAGAATTGCTTGCAACGATTATGAACGTTAAACGCGGCCGCCACTTTTTCAATCCTGTGCTGCAGTCGATCAGCTAGCCCGTCCGGAAGGAAACAATGTATACGCAACTCGAGCAACGCGACATGGATTCGCCTCCGGTCAATATTTCGACGCTTCGCGGCATGAAAGATGAGGGTGAGCCGATTGCCTGCATTACCGCCTATGATGCCAGTTTCGCCCGCCTGGTTGACGACGCTGGAATTGATGTCGTCCTCGTGGGCGATTCTTTGGGCATGGTGATTCAAGGTCACGACACAACAGTACCCGTGACTGTCGAAGATATCGTCTATCACACGCGCTGCGTTGCGCGCGGTATACGCCGAGCCTTTTTGGTCGCGGATATGCCCTTCATGAGTTACACGATGCCGGAGCAAGCGCTCGATAACGCCGTGCGATTAATGCAGGAAGGCGGGGCGATGATGGTGAAACTCGAAGGCGCTAAGGGTCAGGTGGCAGTGGTTGAATTCCTGGCGCGCCACGACATACCGGTTTGTGCGCATTTGGGATTGACGCCACAATCGGTCCACAAGATTGGTGGGTTTCGGGTTCAGGGTCGCGAACAAAGTGTTGCCGACAAGATGCTTGCTGACGCCAAAGCGCTGCAAGAAGCAGGTGCGGACATCGTGCTGCTTGAGTGCGTACCGAATGAGGTCGGGCAAGTGATTACGCAATCGCTGGATGTGCCGGTCATTGGGATCGGCGCCGGACCGGATGTCGATGGACAGATTTTGGTGTTATACGATGCACTTGGCCTCACGCCCGGGCGCACGCCCCGATTCGTTAAAAACTTCATGGCCGAAGCCAATTCTGCTCGCGCTGGTCTTGAGGCTTACGTCAGAGCCGTCAAAGATCATACATATCCCGCCAAGGAACATTGTTTCTCCTGATACAATCCGAGCGCGTTATCGGAAATAGGGGAGCCGATGAGCGAGATCATTAATACCGCGACCGTTGCTAGTGTTCGCGAAATCGTCGGAGATTGGCGCGCATCGCATCGCAGTGTCGCGCTTGTGCCGACCATGGGCAATATTCACGCTGGTCATATAAGTCTCACTGAGTTTGCTCACGAGTTGGCGGACCGTGTATTGATGACGATCTTTGTCAACCCGACTCAGTTCGGCGCCGGAGAGGATCTTGAGAATTACCCGCGCACGCTCAAGCAGGATATGGCCGCGGTAAAAGCGGCCGGCACCGTGCATGCGGTGTTTGTTCCCAAATCGATAAAAGCAATCTACCCGTATGGCATTGATGAGGCTATACAAGTCAACATGCCGCCGTTGAGTCGAGAGTTATGCGGGGCATTTCGTCCCGGACATTTTGACGGCGTAGCCTCAGTCGTACTGCGGCTGCTGAATATCGCTCAGCCCGACCTGCTAATTCTAGGCGAGAAGGACTACCAGCAACTGGTTTTGATGGAGCGGCTCGTCAGCGACTTGCGATTGCCGGTAAGCGTGCTGGGTGCGCCAACGGAGCGTCATGCCGACGGTCTGGCATTGAGTTCACGCAATAGGTATCTCAGTGACGACGAACGCGTTCGCGCGCCCACCTTGCATGCAACGCTCGCGGGCGTGGGTAACGCGATTCGCGAAGGCGAACGAAACTATGCCATTTTGCTCGAACACGCGAAGCACAAACTCGAAGCAGCGGGCTTTGCTGTCGACTATGTCGAGGTGCGCGATGCCAAGGATCTTTCCGTGCCAAACGGCAGGCAAGCGCCTCGTGAATTGATCGTGCTGGGGGCGGCAAGAATCGGTAGCGCCAGATTGATCGATAACGTGCGTATCTAGCGCAAAGCGTTCACCGTCAGCGCTGGTGTTTCGACGGTGCCGGACGAATTCCCACCGAATCGCGGCCCGATATCTTCACGTCATACATGGCTGCGTCTGCGCGATCAACCAGCGAGTGTAAATCATCGCCTGGCGCCGCTTCGGTGATACCGATGGATATCGTAATGGTTGCCTGCAGATCTTGCACAGTCGAGCGACTCAATCGGTCGCGAATTCGGTTGGCAGTCTTTGCGACGCGATCGGTTTTCGATCCAGGTAACAGCACCGCAAACTCGTCGCCACCGAAACGGGCGATTAGATCCGTGGGCCTCAAGTGTTTGCGCAGTGCACTCGCAACCGTGGTCAGCACGCGATCGCCGGCAATATGGCCATAGAGATCGTTAAAGGTCTTGAATCCGTCAACGTCGATCATCATGAGACACAGCGAATCGGCGCCGTGCTGGGAGCGCTTGAGTTCGCGATCGAAAATTTCCTGCATCCAATGGCGGTTGCCTAGGCCGGTCAACGCATCCGTCGTCGCGTTGCGCTTCGCCTCACGAATGACGTCGAGGCTGGTGGCTATAAATTCGTTGTCAGATCTGACTCGTTCGGAGAGCACAACGAGCAAGTTCTTGGCGAATGCGTGCGAGCGATCGACCATTTGCCAAAGCAGCGTGTGACTGATCACCATTAAATGGGAATCGTCCGCGGCCATGACGTACGCCGATGGGTCACGGTCTTCGATTAAGGAGAGTTCGCCTGCGCAGGCGCCTGGAATAAGGTCGGCGATCCGAGGCGAGTCCAGCGATCCCAGCCGAACTTCGAGTAAGCCGCTCAACACGACATACACGCATCGATTCGGGCGCGTGGGACTTAGCAGCATTTCGCCTTTGCGGACATCGATACGGCTGCAGCGGGGCAGCAGATCAGCAATATCGTTGGGATTCACGTCGCGGAACAGCGCGATGCCATTGAGCAGGGATTTTCGAAAGTCTGTGTCAATCGAATTATGGTGTGAGTCGTAAGGACTAACGCTGCTCATCAACACGTACCCCTGTGCAATCCGTCCATGTTAGGACTTATTACCCAAATGTCGTTGACCGAGTTGGCACTCCTAAATTTGTCGGGACAGCGCCCAGCTAATATGTTCGGCTACCAGTGGGCTGGCAGTTGCCAGCTTGTTTTCCAAAGCTGCGACTATTTCCTTATCTTTCGGGGCGTTACCAAGGCCGACTGCGATATTTCGCAGCCACCCGTCGTAGCCGGGCCGCCGCAGCGCGCTCCCGCGCGTCTTTGTTTCCCACTCGTGCTCGGACCAGGCGAATAGTGTCAACAGACCAGCGGAATCCAGGTTATGTCGTGTAGAGAAGTCGGGTTCGTTGCTCGCGGCGGCGTACTTATTCCACGGGCAAACGAGCTGGCAGTCGTCACAGCCGAATATACGATTGCCAATGGCTGGTCGCAGTTCAACGGGAATGACGCCTTTGTGTTCGATGGTTAAGTAAGCGATGCAGCGTCGCGCATCGAGTTGATAAGGTGCGACGATCGCGTCTGTCGGGCAGATGTCGATGCACGCGGCACAGCTGCCGCAGTGCTCACTGACCGGAACATCAGCCGGTAGATGGAGGTCTGTGAAGACTTCGCCGAGGAAAAACCAGGAGCCGGCGTGGCGATTAATTAGATTGGTATGTTTGCCGATCCAGCCGAGTGCGGCGTTACGAGCCAGGGCTTTTTCGAGCACCGGGGCACTGTCCACGAATGCGCGATAGCCGAAAGCCCCAATCTGCTCAGTGATGCGGTCGACTAAACGCTGCAAACGTTTGCGCATGACTTTGTGATAGTCGCGACCCAGCGCATACCGAGCGATGTAGGCACGATTCGGGTTGTCCAACTGTGACTGCGCGGGTTCAGCCTGGCCTGGCCAGTAATCCATGCGCACGCTGATCACGCTGGCGGTGTTTGGCACCAGCTCCGCAGGTGTGTGCCGTTTCTCGGTATTGCGTTGCATATAGCCCATGTCTCCGTGGCGGCCCAGCTCCAGCCATCTGCGCAGATGTTCTGCGTCGTCGTCGAGTTGCGTGGCTGCGATGCCGACGGCTTGAAATCCCAGTTCATAGCCAAATTGCTTGATGCGTTCGGCGAGCTCGCAGCGTTGCTTCTCGCTGAGCTGTTGTTGTTTTGGTTTTGACATGGCCGTGCTCAGTATAATCAGTGCATGCAAACGGATATCGACCATTTACCCGCCGCCATCTATACACCCGCTCAGGTGCGTGCAATGGATCGGGCTGCGATTGAGGGGGCCGGTATTCCCGGGTATGAATTGATGACCCGCGCGGCTGAATCTGCATTGGGCATATTGCAGGCACGCTGGCCGACAGCGCGGCAGCTCGTAGTCTATTGCGGCATTGGCAATAACGCTGGGGATGGCTTGGTATTAGCGCGCTTGGCCGAGCAGGCAGGACTGCGCGTGCAAGTGAATTTGCTCAGCAGTGCCGACGGCTTTGCCGGCGACGCTGCGCTGGCGCATCGCGATTGTGTCGCTGCCGGTGTCGATGTCCGCAGTTTCGCTGCGCCCGGGGCAGAACCCGTCGAGCTGGATCAGGGTGCGGACGCGGACATTGGCGGCAGCTTGGAGACCACAGTAGATACGGTCGTTGTCGACGCGCTGCTCGGCATTGGCCTCGATCGGCCAGTGAGTGGTTTGTATGCCGCGGCTGTCGAGAGGATCAATGGGTCAGGTAGCCCGGTATTAGCGCTGGATATCCCGAGCGGGTTGCACGGCTATACGGGTGCCGTCATGGGGTTGGCCGTACGGGCGACAGTCACGGTGACCTTCGTGGGCTTAAAAACCGGTTTATTTCTGGGGCTTGCGCCCGATTACTGCGGTGATATCGAGTTTTGCAATTTGGCGATTCCGCAGGATGCGGCGACTGATTTGCCAGTGCTGCGCCGGCTCACTTTGGCGGACTTGCGGGTTGCGTTGCCACGGCGGCGGCGGTTGGCGCACAAGGGCGATCATGGCCGTTTGCTGCTGATCGGCGGCGGATTCGGGATGGGCGGCGCGATCCGGCTGGCAGCTGAAGGCGCGCTGCGGGCCGGGGCCGGTTTGGTATATGTCGCCACGCATCCCAGCAATGTGGCTACTGTGCTGGCCGGGCGACCGGAAATCATATGCCGTGGTGTCGAAACGCCCGCCGATATCACTGCGTTCGTTCCCGCCTTCGACGCCGTTGTGATCGGGCCGGGGCTCGGCCAGGACACGTGGGCCCAAGGGTTGTGGGCGTGGGCTCAGCAAGCGGAGCAGCCCGTTGTGGTGGATGCCGATGGCTTGAACCTGCTGGCAACAGTACCCGTGCGGCGCAGCCAGTGGATTCTGACGCCGCATCCGGGTGAGGGCGGTCGATTGCTGGGCTGCGCTTCGGCCGAAATTCAGTCTGACCGGTTGGCGGCGGTTACTTCACTGGCGCAACGTTATGATGCGACAGTCGTTTTGAAAGGGGCGCGCACACTTGTGATGGAGGCGGGCGGCACCGGGCCTGCGCAGGTTTGCACCGCCGGTAATCCGGGTATGGCGTCAGCCGGCATGGGCGATGTGCTGGCCGGTGTCATTGGCGCCTTGTGGGTGCAATGCCTCGATGGTGGACGAGCGGCCCGCGCAGGTGCCTTGCTGCATGCGCTAGCCGGCGACGCAGCTGCGGCTGACGGCGGTGGCGAGCGCGGACTCCTCGCGGCGGATTTATTGCTGCAGATTCGACGATGGGCAAATCCGAGCTAGCCACTCATGTGGCTTCTGAGGCTGCGTTAGTCGCGTTGGCGGCAGCGGTCGCAGCAGCCTGGCGTGATGCCGGAATCGCCAATGCTGTGATTGGGCTGCGCGGGGATCTCGGCGCCGGCAAAACCACCTGGGTGCGCGCAATGCTGAACGGGCTAGGATTCGATGGGCGTGTGCCATCTCCGACCTACACGCTGATCGAGCCTTACGCGCTGGATGGCCTGACCGTGGTGCATATGGATCTCTATCGCCTGACCAGTGACGCTGAGTTCGAGCAGCTGGGCGTGCGCGACTGGCTGGCGCAGCCGGGCCATTGGGTGCTGGCTGAATGGCCTGAGCGGGTGCCGGCATTCGCTGCTGTGGCCGACTTATCCCTCGATTTCTCCATCGGCAGCGGCGAGCAGCGCCAGTTGGTCTGGCGCGGGCTGACGGATACCGGTCGTGCGTTAGTTACGGTCGTTTCCAAGATTTACTCTAAATAAGACCTTTCAACCAACTATTTTTATTGTAATTTACGCCTGAACTTGTAAACATAAGCGGACCACGAATTACGGAGGTTCGCGGTGTTATTGGGGTATCAAGCGCGGTTTGTCCTGGCGGTTGTCGGTTTGGCAGTCTCCCAGGCATCTATTAGTTCGACGATCGAAGGCGTTCGCACGTGGTCCGAACAGGGCAAGACGCGCGTCGTACTCGATCTTAGTGGGCCTGCCGATCATCGGTTATTCATGTTGGATGACCCGCAGCGGATCGTTATCGATCTGCCCAACACTGTGCTTGCGCGCCAGTTCAAGTATGGCGATTCGAGCGGGCTGGTGCAGCGCATCAGGACGGGTGAGCGGCCCGACAATACCTCGCGTATCGTCCTCGACGTTGCGCAATCCGTAAAATCACAGAGTTTCCTGCTGCCGCCTGGCGCTGATCAGGGGCATCGCCTGGTTGTGGATTTGAGTCCGGCCAGCGGCCGACGAGCCGAAATTCGTGCCCCAGGTGCCGGTGACCCCCGTGGACGCGACCTTGTCATTGCCATCGACGCCGGGCACGGCGGCAAGGATCCGGGTGCCAGCGGTAAAAACGGCGTAAGAGAAAAAGAAGTAGTCATGCAGATTGCTCGCCGGCTGGCCGCTGCTTTGGAAGCTCAGCCGGGCTTTCGGCCAATGCTGGTGCGCAACAGCGATGCCTTTGTCTCTTTGCGTGAGCGAACCCAGCGCGCGCGTGCCGCCGAAGCAGATTTCTTCGTATCTATACATGCCGACGCTTACCGGGACAGCTCTGCGCGTGGCGCGACGGTTTACGTGTTATCGGAAAAAGGAGCCAGTGACGAAGCGGGCCGCAGGCTGGCGCAACGGGAAAACGACGCTGACCTGATCGGCGGTGTCTCGCTTGCCGACCAAGCAAGTGACATCGCCACGGTGATCTTGGATATCACACAAAACGCCGCAATCAGCGCAAGCGTTTCAGCCGCCGAAGCCATCCTGGAAGGAGTTGGATCTGTCACTCGCCTGCGCAAAACTGAAGTTCAGCAGGCCGGTTTTGTTGTGCTGAAAGCGCCCGATATCCCATCGGTGCTCATAGAAACAGCCTATTTATCAAACCCGCGTGAAGAGGCGGCGCTGCGCTCGTCTGATCATCAAGCGAAGCTGGCGCGCGCAATTAGCGATGGCATTGTGGCGTACTTCTTCGAGAATCCGCCGCCGGGTTCTTATCTGGCAATGCATCCGGAGGTGGTCCCCCGAGGCCCGATGCATCACAGCGTGTCGCGCGGCGAGACATTGTCACAAATTGCCGAACGTTATCGTATCAGCCTGGCGCGCCTGATCAGCTCGAACAAGTTGCGCAACGACCGAATCCGTATCGGCCAAGTTCTGACGATTCCTCGCGGTTGACGCCCGTTCTGACCAATGGGCAGGCGCACTTGCGGCAGTGTCCACCGCTTGATTGAGCACCTGCGCTTGCCACGGCTGTCCAAGCCGGAAACAATTGTCGGGTGACTATTCAGATACTTCCCGATCAACTCATCGACCAAATTGCCGCTGGAGAGGTGGTTGAGCGACCCGCTTCGGTCATCAAGGAGCTGGTAGAAAACTCGATCGATGCAGGTGCACGGCGTATCGAAATCGACGTTGCGTCCGGCGGTACCCGGTTGATGAAGATCACCGACGACGGTTGCGGCATCAGTTCGGTCGAGCTTGAACTGGCTTTATCAAGGCATGCCACGAGCAAGATAAATTCACTCGATGACCTGGAGTCGTTGCTTAGCCTGGGATTTAGAGGCGAGGCTTTACCCAGCATCGCGTCGATTTCGCGCTTAGTTCTGACGAGCCGCTTATCAACGGAATCCGCAGCCGCACAGGTAAGTGTTGAAGGCGGCCATGTGACACCGCCACGCCCGGCTGCGCACCCCAAAGGCACAACAATCGAAGTGCGCGATTTGTTTTTCAACACGCCGGCCCGGCGCAAATTCTTACGCACGGAAAAGACAGAATTCAATCACATCGACAACGTCGTAAAGAACCTGGCGCTTGCGCGATTCGATATCGAGTTCGTGTTGCGTCACAACGAACGACAGATGTATCAACTGCCGGTCGCTGTGGAGCGCGTCGACCAGGAACGTCGAATCGCCAAGTTGTGCGGTGATGAGTTTATTCGTTCGGCTCGGTACTTCGAACGCGAAATAGAAGGCATCGCAATACGCGGCTGGCTCGCCGCACCTACGTTCTCGCGCGGCCAGGCGGACATGCAATTTACGTTTGTTAATGGTCGTTTCGTCCGGGACAAACTACTGCGTCACGCAGCGCGCTTGGGTTACGCCGATGTGCTTTATCAGTCCCGTTATCCTGCGTTCATCGTGTTCCTCGATATCGATCCACGCCGTGTTGACGTCAATGCACATCCGGCCAAGTTTGAAATTCGGTTTCGCGATAGCCGTCTGGTGCACGATTTCGTGTTTCGAACCGTGCAGTCGGCGCTCGCAAGCGGCGTTGAAAATGATCAACAAAGTGCACCCGGTGGCCGGATCGCATCACCAGCGGAAACAGTTCAGGAACCGGCGGGCGCAATTCAGTCGGGGCTGCGTTTCTCAACACCCAGTGTGCGCGAACATGCGGCGCAATATGCAAAGTTACATCAGTCACTGGCGCGTTCTCGAGGACGGCCGGCGATTGATGACACCGCAGAGGCAACTGGGCCAGATTCGGATAAAGGGTTGCCCGATCAGAATTCGCAGGCACGCTCGCTAAGTGAATTGGCCACGGATTCGGACATTCCACCGCTTGGATTTGCATTGGCGCAACTCGCCGGCGTGTTTGTGCTGGCTGAGAATGCGCAGGGACTAATCGTCGTCGACATGCATGCGGCACACGAACGAATCAGTTATGAGCGCATGAAAGCACAGTTTGCAACGAGCGCCGTTGCCAGCCAGCCATTACTTGTCCCGATACAGGTAAATTTGCTGCGCGATGAAGCCGACTTGGTGGAGGACTGTGAACAGGATTTGCGCAGACTCGGGTTTGCAGTCACAAGGCGCGGACCGGAGGTCATACAAATCGAAAGTGTCCCGGTCTTACTTGCCAACAGCGACGTCAGTGCGCTCATTACCGATGTGGTCAGCGGCTTGAAAGAGCATAGATCGGTGAGTGGAGTCGAACTAGCGCTAAACGAAGTGCTTGCGACTATGGCTTGCCATGGCGCCGTGCGGGCGAATCGCCGGCTGTCTATCGCCGAGATGAATGCACTGTTGCGAGAGATGGAACGCACGGAAAGAATCGATCAATGCAATCATGGCCGGCCTACGTGGACGCGAATTACGCTGCCCGAATTAGATAAGTTATTTTTGCGCGGACGTTGATCGGCAGTCGCTAGTGGATAACGAGCAACTGCGGTGTATTTGTTTGACCGCTCCGACTGCGAGCGGCAAGACAGAATTGTCCTTGTGGTTAGCAAAACAGTTGCCGATAGAAGTTGTGAGCATGGATTCCGCGATGATTTATCGGGGCATGAACGTTGGCACAGCGAAGCCAACTGACGCCGAACGCTCTGCCGTTCGGCATCATTTGATCGATATTCGTGATCCGGCTGAACGTTACTCGGCGGGACTCTTCGTAACAGATGCCATTGCCGCTATCCGCGACATTCAAGCAGCCGGAAAGCTTCCGTTGATCGTCGGCGGTACGATGATGTATTTGCGTGCATTGCGCCGGGGCCTGGCGGAGCTTCCCAAGGCCAATGTGTCGATTCGTGCTGACTTAGATCAGCAGGCTGCCGCGCGCGGCTGGCCGGCGTTGCATGCTGAGCTTGCAAGCGTTGATCCTCGCAGCGGTGCGAATATCGCCGCAAACGACAAACAACGAATTCAAAGAGCGCTTGAGGTCTTCAGATCGTCGGGCCGAACAATGTCGCAGCACTGGGACGCTGCAGCCACGCAGCACCCTATCGAGACATACACTATCGCATTGGTTCCCGAGGACCGTGCTGCATTGCGCGAGCGGATTGCCGAGCGATTCGATGCCATGTTAGCGGCCGGCATGTTGGATGAAGTGAGCGCACTGTATTCCCGCGGAGATTTATCACCGGAGCTGCCTTCGATTCGATGTGTGGGCTATCGCCAGTTATGGCCGTATATTGCCGGCGAGCGCACACTCGATGCGGCGCGCGAGCAAGCCATAACTGCGACGCGGCAACTCGCAAAGCGGCAGCTGACCTGGTTACGCTCGGACCCGCCGGAGCACCTGATCGAGCTGGGTCTGGCGGCACCGCGGGGGCAGTTTCTTGACGTCGTCTCGCAGGTGCTGAAGAGCTGGTCTTGATTTCGGATACATGTGCTACCATCTCCCACTTGTGGGATCAATATTTGATTGAAATTCGGAACGTATCGGAGCGAGATGACTCGGTGCACGACAGGTCGCTGGGTGTACAAAGATCTCGATAAAGTAAAAAAATAAAGGAGATTTAAATGGCCAAGGGTCAGTCGTTGCAGGATCCGTTCCTCAACGCTTTGCGCAAAGAAAAAGTGCCTGTTTCCATTTATCTTGTAAACGGTATCAAGCTGCAGGGGCAGATCGACTCGTTCGATCAATTTGTAGTGTTGTTGAGAAACAGCATTAACCAAATGGTATACAAGCATGCAATTTCTACAGTTGTGCCTGCCCGAAATGTACGTTTGACCGGTGAGGACGAGGACGAAGAGTCTGACGACTAAATTAAACACCGCGGCATCACAAGGAGGTGTCTTTGCTCGATAGGCCACGCAGCGGCGAGCGAGCGTTGCTGCTACACGTCGGGGTCGGTCGTCAATGTCTTGATGACGAAGTCGAAGAGTTCCAGGCTTTGGCGCTGTCCGCTGGGGCGCAAATCGAAGCCAACTTCAATGCGACGGTAAATCGTCCAAATGCGCGTTTCTTCGTCGGTTCAGGCAAGGCGGAAGAGATCGCCGCGGCCGTTAAAGACCACCAGATCGATCTAGTACTGGTCAATCGCGAGCTCAGTCCAAGTCAAGAACGAAACCTCGAGCGTTTGCTGCATGCGCGAGTGTTCGATCGTAATACATTGATTTTAGATATATTTGCGCAGCGCGCGTCTAGTTTTGAAGGCAAGCTGCAGGTCGAGTTGGCGCAGCTTGAGCATTTGTCGACGCGCCTCATTCGAGGTTGGACTCACTTGGAGCGTCAAAAAGGCGGCATTGGCCTGCGCGGCCCGGGTGAGTCACAGCTGGAGACCGACCGACGGCTGGTCGGCCATCGGATTAAGCGCTTGAAGGCCAAACTCGAGCGGGTGGACCGGCAGCGTGAAGTGAGTCGCCGCGACCGGCGCCGCACTGAAAAGCCTACGGTCGCGTTGGTTGGCTACACTAATGCTGGAAAAACGACACTATTCAACGCGTTGTCAGGTGCTGAACTGGAGGCAAAAGACCTTCTGTTTGCAACATTGGATCCCACGGTACGGAAGCTTGAGCTTCCCGGCGGCGACGCCGCATTGATTGTCGATACCGTCGGATTCGTCCGTGATTTGCCGCACGAGCTCGTGGCGGCCTTCCGGGCCACGCTGACAGAAACCCGGCAGGCCGCACTGCTGCTGCACGTAATTGACGTCAGCGACCCGCACCACCAGGATCGGGTCGCGCAGGTCGAAGAAGTGCTTGCAGACATAGGCGCTGCCGACGTACCGACGCTGTGTGTGTACAATAAGATTGATCGCGCTGCGGCTGACCGGAAAGCGGAACTGCGAGAGGGTCAATTTGGTCAAATTGGTATATCTGCTCGCTCAGGAGAGGGCGTCGACAAATTGATGGCCGCCATTGAGGCCCAAATCGGTGGTCGACGAGTCGTCGGGCAATTAACTTTGGCGCCTAATCAAAGTCGGATACGCGCGAAATTGTTTGAGTGGCACGCAGTGCGTGATGAAGAGTTTGACGGTGCAGGCGGCTGCACGTTGCAGGTGGAGCTTACGGCGCAGCGCTGGCAGGAATTGTGCCGCCGTGAGGGCTTATCAGAGGAAAGTGTCCGACAGGAAGTACATTAACGATGGGATGGGACGACGGAGACAAGGGTAATCCTTGGCAAAAAAACGGCGATAAGGGTCCAGCGGATCTTGATGCCATCGTGCGCGATTTTCAGCGTAAGTTATCCGGCCTGTTTGGCGGCGGCGGACGCCGTCCAAGCGGCAGTGGCGGCGCGGGCAGCAGCAATAAGACGAATATGGGCGCATTCGGCGGCGCCCTGGTTATCGCGTTAGTCGCGTGGCTGGGCAGTGGCTTCTATACAGTCGACGAAGCCGAACGCGCGGTCGTGCTGCGGTTCGGCGAGCATACTTCTACGCAGATGCCCGGTTTGCGTTGGCACTGGCCTTGGCCCATCGAGACCTTCGAGCGAATCAATATCAGCGAAAACGTGAGTTATCGCTACACCGGCAGCATGCTTACGCGCGACGAGAACATCGTCAATATCGATCTCATCGTTCAGTATCGGCGTACCAATCCGGAGGCATACATTTTTAGTCTCCGCGAACCGGAAGACACTTTGGAAGACGTCACCGGGAGCGCAATTCGGGAAGTTGTTGGCAAGAACCTGCTCGACTTCATCATTACGGAAGGCCGTGCGGAAGTTGCAGCGCAGACACAAGACTTGCTGCAAGGCACGTTGGACGACTATGGCACCGGCATAACGATATTTGAAGTTAATTTGCAGAATGCGAACTTTCCGTCCGACGTTGAAAGCGCTGTGCAGGATGCCATCCAAGCTCGGGAAGACCGAGAGCGCTACATCCTCGAAGCCGAGACCTATCGAAATGAAGTCCTGCCAGGCGCGCGCGGGCAGGCAGCAAGACAAATGCAGAATGCAGAAGCCTATCGGGCCAGAGCGGTTGCTACTGCCGAGGGTGAGTCCGATCGTTTCGTCCAGCTGCTGCGCGAATATGAACGTGCGCCTGACGTGACGCGTGAGCGATTGTATCTAGAAACGCTTGAAGAGATCCTGGCTAATTCCAACAAGGTCTTGGTTGATACAGAGGGGGGCAACAACATCATGTACCTGCCGCTCGAGCAACTCATGCAGTCGAGTCGCACCCGGGGGGATTCAGCAGCCACCGGTATCACGTCGCAGCCAGCTGGTCAGCCGCGCGGTACGCCCTCGAGCAGCCCAACAATTCGTTCGACCCGATAAGTTTTAAAGGCCGACAATCATGAGTCCAAAAGCCAATTTCTTTCTGATCATTGCTGTCATTGCAGTATTGGTCTTATCCATGTCCGTGTTTACAGTTGATGAGCGGGAATTTGCCATCAAGTTTCGGTTCGGCGAAATTGTGCAGGCCGACTATGAGCCCGGTCTTCACATGAAGATACCGTTCGTTAATACGGTGCAGAAATTCCCAGATCGCGTTATGACCTTCGACCTTCCAGAAGAACGGTTTTTGACCGGTGAAAAGAAAAACCTCATTGTCGATTACTTTGTTACGTGGCAAATCACCGATCCGGGTCAGTACTACCGATCGGTCCAGGGCGACGAGCGCCGCGCTTTAGAGCGTTTGTCCGCGATCATTGGCGAAGGCATAAAGGCCGCAATCAGCCGGCGCACAGTGCAGGAAGTCGTTTCCGCTGAGCGCTCCGAACTGATGGACCAAATGCTGATCGACGCACGTGCGCGTTCGCCCGAGCTCGGCATTGCAGTCGTGGATGTGCGGGTTAAACGCATTGATCTGTCCAGCGAAGTAAGTGGTTCTGTCTACGACCGTATGCGTGAAGAGCGGTTTAGAGTTGCAGCCCAATTGCGCGCTGAGGGACAGGAAGAGTCCGAGCGCATTCGGGCCGACGCTGATCGTCAACGCACAGTCATAGAGTCAGAAGCCTATCGCGATGCGGAGCGTATTCGCGGTGAAGGGGATGCGACGGCCGCTGCGCTTTATTCGGCTGCTTATAATCAAGACCCTGAATTTTATGGGTTCCATCGCAGCTTGGGTGCTTATCGACAGTCCATTGGCGGGGCAGGCGACGTATTAGTGTTGCAACCCGACAGTGACTTCTTTAGATTCTTGCAGTCTCAAGAAGGCGGCACTGCGCGATAGTTGACCGTAATTCATCAGGTTCCATTAGACACACACCGGGCAGCAGCGGCTGCAATATATCAGTGGCTCAAAACGTTGTAGTTATCGGAACCCAGTGGGGTGACGAAGGAAAAGGCGCGGTTGTTGATGTCCTTGCTGAAAAGGCGCAGGCAGTCGTCCGTTTTCAGGGTGGCCATAATGCGGGTCATACGCTCGTCATCGATGGAAAAAAGACGGTTCTCCATCTAATTCCGTCCGGTATTCTTCGCGACGAAGTGTTGTGCATCATTGGCAATGGGGTCGTCTTATCTCCAGACGCGCTGCTCGAAGAAGTTGATGAATTGGCATCGCACGGCATCGATGTCCTCGGACGCCTGAAAATTTCTTCGGCATGCCCTCTGATACTGTCGTCTCACCTGGCGCTGGACCAAGCGCGTGAACACGCGCGCGGTGCGGATGCAATTGGCACCACCGGGCGCGGAATCGGGCCCGCTTATGAGGACAAAGCAGCGCGGCGTGCATTACGTGCCGCTGATCTCTGCGAGCCTTCTACATTGCGGGAGAAAGTGACCAAGCTGGTTGAATATCACAATTTTCTGCTCAGTAAGCTGTACAACACGGATGAAATCGATCCAGCCGCTGAATTCGAGCGCCTGTCATTAGCCGCTGAGCGCATCGTGCCGTTAATTGCAGATACCACCGAAACATTGCGTGAGCTTCAGGTGCAGGGCAAGTCGGTGTTATTCGAGGGCGCACAGGGCGCTTTACTGGATATCGACTTGGGCACTTATCCGTTCGTTACGTCGTCGAACACTACCGTTGGCGGTACGTTTTCCGGCAGCGGCATTGGGCCAGCCGCTATCGGTTACACGCTCGGTATTGTGAAAGCATATGCGACGCGCGTTGGCGCCGGGCCGTTTCCGACGGAACTATTTGATGATGTAGGTAAAAACCTCGCGAGTGTTGGTGCCGAATTCGGTGCAACGACGGGTCGACCGAGACGTTGTGGATGGTTCGATGCGGTGCTGCTGCGAAGAGCCGTATTTGGCGACAGCTTAACTGGCCTTTGCATGACCAAGCTCGATGTGCTCGATGGCGTTGAGGCGGTAAAGATCTGCACCGGTTATCGGCTGGATGGCAAGGTACTCACAGCGCCGCCGATGCTGCCGAGTCGGTATAAGGATTGCGAACCCATATACGAAACGTTGCCCGGCTGGCAGGATCCGACTGCTGGGCTAACGAGTTACTCGGCACTGCCGCAGGCAGCAAAGGCATATATAGAGCGGGTTGAGGCATTGCTTGAAGTGCCAGTCGATATTATCTCGACCGGG
>JAHEEO010000220.1 GCA_024640665.1 Rhodospirillales bacterium
TATTCGGCGTCGGCCCGACAAAACTCAAATGCTCAGCATTCAAGAGGCCAGGCAGAATAACTTGCAGAAGCTGTCAGTGGATATTCCGTTGGGGCTGTTCGTCGCGGTCAGCGGCGTTAGCGGGAGCGGCAAGAGCACGCTGATTCGCAGCGTGCTGGTGGGTAATTTGAAGTACCGCATTGGCCAAAATGCGCGTAAGGCAAAACTAGGAAATTACACAGGCTGCAAGAAGATTGAGGGTTGGGCCGGTTTTGATCGCCTGCTGGAGGTGGATCAAACCCCGATCGGCAAGACGCCGAGATCTTGCCCGGCTACTTATGTAGGCATCTGGTCCGAAATTCGGCAGATTTTTGCCGGAACGACCGAAGCGCGTTTGCGCGGTTACAGTGCGGCCAGGTTTTCTTTCAACGTCTCGGGCGGGCGTTGCGAAGTGTGTGAAGGACAAGGTGTTCGCCGGATTTCTATGAGTTTCCTGGCGGATGTTTCGGTGCTTTGTGAACGCTGTCATGGCAAGCGCTTTGCTGGTGAAACATTGGACGTGCGGTTCAAGGATCGCACAATTGCGGACGTGTTGAGCATGAGCGTCGATGAAGCCGCTGAGTTCTTTTCTGCACATCGAAAAATCCACCACACGTTGTCGCTGCTTGCAGATGTTGGCCTGGGCTATCTCAGTTTGGGGCAGCCGAGTCCCACGCTTTCCGGTGGCGAGGCACAGCGTGTCAAGCTCGTAACGGAGCTGGCCCGCGGGAGAAATGCGGGCAAGGCATTGTACGTATTGGATGAACCGACAATCGGTTTGCACATTGCTGACATTGAAAAGCTCTTGCGTGTGATTCAGCGGCTCATCGAAGCCGGTAACTCGGTGGTTGTCATTGAGCACAATCTCGATGTTCTGGCCGAAGCAGATTGGATCCTGGATATGGGCCCGGAAGGGGGCACGGGAGGCGGTAAGCTCGTCGCGAAAGGCTCGCCCGAACAGCTAATAAAGCGCAAGCGCCATTCGCATACCACGCGCGCGCTGGCGAAATTTCTGGATCGATGAGCTGTTCTTGCGCGCTTGTTAATCGAGCACGTGCGACAGCAGTCCGTCAGCGAGCTTCGGTTCGAACCAAGTGGATTTCGGCGGCATCATGCGCTGCGCATCTGCAACCGCCATCAGTTGATTCATGCTAGTCGGATGTAGCGCGAAAGCGACAGCTGCATTACCGCTGTTTACACGCTGCTCCAATTCGCCAAGACCGCGGATGCCGCCCACGAAATCGATGCGTTGATCCGTGCGTGGGTCTGCGATGCCCAGCACCGGTTCAATAAGGCTGTCTTGCAGCACGCTGACATCCAGGACCGCAACGGGGTCGTCAGGCGGGGGTGCGGTCCGTGTCTGCAATTGATACCAATGGCCTGCCAGGTACATGCCAAATTCACCCGCCTTGCTCGGACTTAGAGCTGCATCGACTTTAGAAACGCTAAAGTCTGCAGCGAGGCGCGATAAAAATTCGGTCTCACTCAAGCCGTTGAGATCGGCGACTACTCGGTTGTAGTCGAAAATCTGCATCTGTGTATGCGGGAAGACGACGGTTAAGAAATACTCATAGCTGGCAGTGCGCTGGTTGCCATCGGCCGAATCAGAAGCGGATGCAGCTGCACGCCGCTGCGCGGCGACTCGCGATGCGGCAGCCGAACGATGATGCCCATCGGCGATGTAGATGGCTTCGAGCGCATTCAGCGCGTCTAATAGTGGTTGTAGCATCGCAGGCTCGAATACAGGCCAGATGCTGTGAATGACATCATGTGGCCCGACGGCAGAGATTTCCGGCACGCCGGTACTGGCCGCCTGGATGAGTTCATCAAGTTCTGGGTTTGCCCGATACGCGCTCAGGACGGGCCCAGTCTGTGCATTAACGGCGTTGATGTGCCTAACGCGGTCGTTTTCCTTGTCCGGCCGCGTGAGTTCGTGACGGCGCACGCGATTTGCGTCATAGGCACGCACCGATGCAGTCGCGGCTATACCGGTCTGCACATGCTGGCCTGATGTCATTGCGTAAATGTACACACTGGGGGTTGCATCCCGAGCGAGCACGCCCTTCGTTTGCAGTGCCGCAAAACTCTTCGCGGCGCGTTGATAGGCAGCATCACCGTGAGCGTCGACGCCGACGGGAAGGTCGATCTCCGGTCGCGAAACGTGCAAGAAGCTATCGGTTTTTTCCGCAGCGAGTTGGCGGGCTTCCTGAGTATTGATCACGTCGTAGGGCGGTGCGATAACGGCATTTGCCGTTGCTTGTGTTGGGCGTAGCGCCCTGAATGGTCTTACTAAACTCATTGCTCGCTTTCCGTTAATGGATCTGCCCACAAATCATATTCATCTGCGTGCTCGACTTCCGCGCGCACGATATCTCCTGGCGTCAGTATGGCATCGACCGGAAGATAAACGCTGCCATCTATTTCTGGAGCATCGCCAGTCGATCTGCCGACCACGACATCTTCGCGGACCGTATCGACGATGACATCAATCTTGTTGCCGATGCGCTGCGCGAGACGCGCAGCACTGATGTCTCGCTGTGTTTCCATCAACCTGTTCCAGCGCTCATCAACGACTTCTGCCGGCACATGGTCGCCGAGCTCGTTTGACGCAGCGCCTCTCACTGCTTCGTAACGAAAGCAGCCAACGCGATCGAGTTGTGCTTCCTTGAGCCACTGGAGCAAATAGTCGAAGTCTTGTTCTGATTCACCGGGAAACCCGACAATGAATGACGATCTCAGCGCGATATCTGGAACATCCTTGCGCCACTGGTGAATACGTTCGAGTGTCTTGGCGTCGCTGGCCGGTCGACGCATTGCCTTTAGCACGCTGGGACTCGCATGCTGAAATGGAATATCGAGGTATGGAAGGATGCAACCATCTGCCATCAGCGGTATCAGTTCGTCAACATGCGGATACGGATAGACATAGTGCATTCTCACCCAGACGCCAAATTCGCCAAGTGCCTCGGCAAGCTGCGTAACGTGTGTGCGAATCTGCCGGCCGCCAAATTCATATGGCTGATAGCGGAGATCGACCCCATAGGCACTGGTGTCCTGGGAGATGACCAGTAATTCGCGGACTCCGGAATTTACCAGTGCTTCAGCCTCGCGCAATACATCGTCAATCGGGCGGCTGGCGAGTCTGCCGCGCAAATTTGGAATGATGCAGAAACTGCAACGATTGTTACAGCCTTCGGATATTTTCAAGTAAGCATAGTGTGCCGGTGTTAAGCGGATACCCGCCGGTGGCAGCAAATCCATGAACGGGTTGTGCGGCGGCGGGACAGCGGCATGGATGGCGTCAATGACGGCATCGTATTGGTGTGGTCCCGTCACGGCGAGTACCTTGGGATGCTGTGCCAAGATGGTTTGTTTTTCTGCGCCGAGACAGCCGGTGACAATGACCTTGCCGTTTTCAGCAAGTGCTTCGCCAATTGTCGAAAGCGACTCGTCGCGGGCGCTGTCTATGAATCCGCAGGTATTCACCACGACCACTTCGGCTTCGGAATAGTTCTCCGTACTTCCGTAGCCTTCCGCTCGCAGGATGCTCAGAATGCGCTCTGAGTCGACGAGGGCTTTCGGGCAGCCGAGGCTGATAAAGCCGATTTTCTTGGTTTGCTGGTCCATTGCGCGCCGTATTCCGCCACGTGTGCCAGCGAAACGCAAACACTCCGAGTGACTTTCAAAATTTGACTAAGGTTCTCTGCGCCGCAGCCGATTACTGCAAAGGGAAAGAATGGTCTCGATTTTGGCAGTATATTTGCATTATGTAAAAGATATTGACGTTAGCTTGGGACCGCCCTCACAGCCAGGGATCAGACATAAGTGTCTAATCCAATTCTGTATGTGAATTAATTACGCGAACGCCAATGCCCCAAACGTCGAATCAGCCGCCGCATCCGGCCGAAACCAGCGCGCTCGCGACGTTTCTGGACAAGTATCTTAAGCAGGTGCCGCCGAGTGGTGTGGGTGGCCTGCTGCTGATTCAGGTTGATCAGAATAATCGCATCGGCACGTCATTCGGGCGCAAATACACGCGTCGTTTCTGCCAGCATTACGCGGCTAAGCTGCGCGCCTATCTGCCAAAGGGTTCTGTGATAGTCGAGCTGCCAGAGCGCCGATTCGCCATCGTGGTTATTCGGTCCACGGTCACCGACGTGATCGAATTGGGCACGTCGATTATTGAACGCATCGAGCCGCGGATGCAGATTGCAGCGGAAAAATTCTCGGTCGATGTGCAGATGGGCATTGCGCTGTATCCAACTCATACAGAGGATGGCGATACGCTGTTTCGCCGCGCTGAACTCGCGCTGAAGCAGGCGAAGGAAAGCGGCCTGAGGTTTGAAGTCTACGAGCCGGATTCATCGGGGTTTCAAAAAGCATTGTGGAAATTTGAGACTGAGCTGAAACAAGCCATACGGTTTGGCCAGCTCGAAGTCTACTTTCAGCCCAAGTACTCTCTTGAGCAGGGGCGTGTATGTGGCGCAGAAGCGCTCGTGAGGTGGCGCAATCAGATTGGCCAGCTCCTGCCTGCAGCGGACTTTATTCCAGCTGCCGAACGCTCTGGTGCGATAGTTCCTTTGACCTGGCTCGTAATGGAACAGGTCACGAAGCTAGCGTCTTCGTTCAGTGCGGCCCCAAGGCCATTTTCAATCGCCGTCAATGTGCCGGCGCAGGCACTCGCGGATCGTGAGTTCTTTCAAAGATTGACGACGGTAAAGATCGAGCTGGAAAGGCATCAGATCGGCCTCATTATTGAGCTTACCGAAGACAGTCTGATGCAAACTGATTCAGCGTCTCTGGAAGTTCTAAATCGAATTAGAGAACGCGGTGTTGGGCTGGCCATCGACGATTTCGGTAAAGGCTATTCTTCGTTGAACTATTTGCGACAGATTCCGGCGACCGAACTCAAGATCGATCGGGAATTTATCAGAGCCGTCGCATTGAATGAGAAAGACCGGCACATCGTAAAAACGGCAATTGAGCTGGCGAATGCATTCGATATGCAGTCAGTAGCCGAGGGTGTCGACAGCGACGAATGCGTCTATGTATTGAAGCAACTCGGCTGCTCGTCGATTCAAGGCTATTTTTTGGCG
>JAHEEO010000221.1 GCA_024640665.1 Rhodospirillales bacterium
ATTGCCAAGAGCCTGCGCGAAATAGACCTGGAATTAAGGGTGCCCGCAACGCGCACGTGCCGCATTCAGGAGGTGCACATAACGATCATTCACTGCCTGTGCGACTTGATAGACACGCAACTGTTCTCATAGCCGGTAACGCCGCATCAAGGGCGCACCTGTGGTTCGGCGGCAGCCGGGAACATTACCCAACTAGCGAACTATTTAACAATTTTGAGGGTCGGCTTGGCAGTCGACTTTTTATTTGTCGAGCCGCCAGTTGAAGCGGGCGATTTTTGCGGTGCCGACTGCTTAGGCGGCGACTGGGCTGAATCTGTCGTGTTCGCATCTCCGGTCTGACCGCTTTGAAACTGCGAGTCAGCTGACTGCTCTTCATTCGCAAATATCATGCCTTGGCCGCTCTCACGGGCATATATACCTAGAACAGCCAATATCGGAACATCGAGCCGATGTGACACGCCCGAAAAGCGGGCGTTAAAACCTACAAAGTCGTTACCGATGTGCAAGTCTTGAGTTGCAGAATAACTGACGTTGACGATCAGCTTGCCGTCTTTGGCAAACTGCATCGGTAACCGCGACTCGCCACTTGCCGCAACGTCAATGACGATATGGGGTGTCAGATCGTTGTCGGTCATCCACTCGTGCATGGCCCGCAATAGATAGGGGCGCTGCAACGAGGTCACGGGATCACCGTCGTTCATTCGTTATTGCCGCATTTCCTGTTCAAGTTCGGTCAGGCTGGCTTGAAACGACGGTCGCGAGAAAACCTCATCCATATATACTTGGATTGATTTTGCTTGCACCGGCAATTCGATTCCAATGACAGGCAACCGCCACAGAATTGGCGCAATGGTGCAATCAACCAGCGAAAACTCATCGCTCAAGAAGAACTTCTTGGCAGCAAAGATCTCTACGCTCGATACAATACTGTCTTCCAGTGACTTGACGGCTCGAGCAACAGGCTTGCGGTCACCACCATGCAGGATTTCCTCAGTAAGGCCATACCAATCGCGTTCGATGCGATAAAGGGCCAAACGAAACTGCGCGCGCGTAACTGGATCTACCGGCATCAATGGTGGATGCGGAAACCGCTCGTCCAAATATTCGATGATGACCCGAGAGTCGTACAGCACAAGATCCCGGTCGACCATCGTCGGAACACTGTTATACGGATTCAGATCGAGCAGATCTTCTGGAAGCGCGCCGTCGTCAATATTAACGATATCGATATTGACGCTCTTCTCTGAAAGCACCAAACGAGCCCGGTGGCTCCAGATATCCGTGGGTTTTGAAAATAATGTCATCACTGGCGTTAGCGCCCCTAAAACTGCCGTCTAAGGCATTGAATTAATGAATCTTTCAGTCGACAAAATAGCGGTCACGCTACTTAACGTCCTTCCAGATTTCTTTTTTCAGCAGATAAGCAAGCACGAGAAACACCAGCAAGAATGCAATGACCCGGATGCCTAAAGCTTGGCGCTCTAGCTGCATCGGCTCACTGATATAGTCGAGAAAATTAACAATGTCGCGCACGACACCGTCGAATTCCTCCGCGCTGAGTTGCCCCGGAACACCCCGTTCGAATTGCTCGAAGTGCTCGTTGCCTGCCGCGTCTGTTGTGAATATGGCATTGGGAACGCCTTGCAGCTCCCAAAGTACGTGTGGCATCGCTGTGCCCGGCAGCACCGTATTATCTACGCCCGTTGGCCGGTCTGGGCTTGCATAAAATCCGCGCAAGAAAGAGTAAATGTAGTCTGTACCACGGCTACGCGCGAGCAAAGACATATCCGGCGGCACAACTCCAAACCAGCGATCTGCATCTTCCGGCTGCATGCTGTTCGTCATAGTGTCGAACGGTTGCTCGCCTGTGAACATTAGGTTTTCCACCAGCTGATCTTCGGGAATTCCCAGATCTTCCGCCACTCGACTGTAGCGGACATATTCCGCCGAATGACAGCCAAGACAATAGTTCACGAAGTAGCGGGCACCGCGTTGCAATGAATCCGTGTCGCCGACATCGTTATGCGGCAGATCGTATTCGCCTTCAGTTGCGGCATACGCCGTGCCTGCAATCAACAAGACGGCCAATATACTTACGAACTGTTTCATTTCGTCACCCGCGTCGGGACTGGTTTAGTCTTCTCATTTGCCGTGTAGAACGGCATTAATAAGAAGAAGGCGAAATAAACGGAGGCGAACAGCCGCGCCATCAACGTGTATTCAGGCGTCGGCGGTTGCAGTCCGATGTAGCCCAACACAATAAATGAAACGGCAAATGCGAAAAGTGCAAATTTGTACACGCCACTACGATACCGAATGGACTTTACGCGACAACGATCAAGCCATGGCAGAAACACAGGCAGCATTACTGACGAGCCCATCAACACCACGCCAAGTAGCTTGTCTGGGACAGCCTTCAGAATCGAGTAAAAAGGCGTGAAATACCAGACTGGTGCGATATGCTCCGGCGTTACCAAGGAATTGGCAGGCTCGAAGTTTGCGTGCTCGAGAAAATAGCCGCCCATTTCAGGCGCAAAGAACACAACTGCGGCGAAAATTATGAAAAAAACCAAGATGATTACGAGGTCTTTTGACGTGTGATACGGGTGAAATGCTACGCCGTCGATTGGCTTACCATTCGCGTCCTTATGTTCCTTTATCTCTATACCGTCGGGATTATTTGAGCCGACTTCGTGCAGCGCCATAATGTGCACGGCAACCAGCAGCACGAGCATGAGTGGCACTGCTATCACATGAAAGGCAAAGAAACGATTCAGCGTGATATCTGAAATATAGAAATCGCCCCGCAGCCACTCGGCGATGCCTTCACCGATAACTGGCACAGCGCCAAACAGCGAAACGATGACCTGCGCGCCCCAGTAAGACATATTGCCCCACGGCAGCAAGTAACCAAAGAACGCCTCGCCCATCAAACACAAGTAGATGACCATACCGATCAGCCAAACGAGCTCGCGGGGCTTCTTATATGAGCCATAAAGCAAGCCGCGGAACATATGCAGGTATACCACGATGAAAAACGCCGAAGCACCAGTCGAATGCAGATAGCGGATCAACCAGCCCCACTCAACATCGCGCATGATGTATTCAACCGACGCGAATGCATCCGCCGAAGCTGGCTTGTAATTCATCGTCAGGAAAATACCCGTGACGATCTGCATAACGAGTACGACCGTTGCTAAGACACCGAACCCATACCAGACATTGAAATTCTTCGATGCGTAGTATTCCGTCGCATGCTCTTTGATGAGCTTGGTCATTGGAAAGCGCGCGTCGATCCAATCGGTCAGCGCATTGAAATTACGCCCAACTCGCTCGACAACTTCAGACTGCCGTGTCGCCATCTATGCGCTCCCTGCTTCCGCCCCGATCAGCAGCGTGTTTTCGTTGACAAAACTATATGGCGGCACCGGCAAGTTTTTCGGTGCCGGCACGCCTGCGAATACTCGGCCAGACAAATCGAACATCGATCCGTGGCACGGACAAAAGAATCCACCCGTCCAATCTGGCCCCAAATCAGCTGGTGCGACTTCGAAACGCTCGACCGGCGCGCAGCCCAAATGGGTACACACGCCTTCGACAACCAGCAATTCGGGCCGCAGGCTGCGATATAAGTTCACGGCGAATCCGGGCTGTTCAGAATCCGCAGAATCTGGGTCGCGTAAGTCGTAATCTGCGCCCATGAGCCGTTCGATCATCGTCATGCTGCGATTCAGGACATAAATTGCCCGCCCACGCCACTCGACCTTGATTAGGCTGCCAGGCTCCAGGGAGCTGATATCCACCTCCACCGGCGCGCCTAACGCCTGCGCTCGTGCGCTCGGCTTGAACGACGCGACGAATGGTATGGCGGCTGCGGCCGCGCCGACAGCGGCGGTGGCTGCCGTCGCGCCGGTTAAGAAATGTCGTCTGCTAAGCCCTGAATCCTTGGATCGTGATTCGCTAGACATTGCGCACTCCCGCGCCGACAAGGCCAAATAAGCCTGCGTCCATTCCAACTACTCCGTGATTACATTGATTGTGGCGCGGCGCACCATAGTGATCGGCGAGTCAATACCCGACGCGTTTAGTTGACTCTTATTATACACAGCGCTTTAACTTCTTGACCACTGAGTCTTACTTTCAAACTGCTAAACTGGCTGAGAATATGAATCAGACCGCAACAGCGCTGCGCCTGCTGATCAGCTCGGTGATTATCGGGCTCGCTCTGGCGTTCGTTGCCGTGATGATCAGGCCAGATCTGATAGCGCCGAATGGCGCAGCCGGCACCCCGCGGTCAGGCTACGCGGCTGCTGTGGCCCTCAGCGCGCCCGCCGTCGTCAACATTTTTACAGAACTGGGCTCGGATATCGCACCTAACGAGTCCGCCGTACCGCTCAGAAATGGCTTAGGTTCTGGCGTCATCATCAGCGCAGACGGCCTGTTGGTTACCAATTGGCACGTCATCAGCGGCGCGAGACAGCTGATCGCCCAGCTCTCTGACGGGCGGATAGCCGTGCCCGAAGTCGTCGGATCCGATCCAGACACCGAGTTAGCCCTGTTGAAAATCGATTTACCCGACTTGCCCTATATCGAACTTGGGCACTCGGACCGAATACGCGTCGGTGACGTCGTCTTGGCCATTGGCAACTCGATGGGGCTGAGCCAGACCGTAACGATGGGGATTATCAGCGCGACAGGGCGCGGCCAATTGAACGTCGCAACATTTGAGAACTTCATTCAGACGGACGCCGCTATCAATATCGGCAGCTCAGGCGGCGCACTCGTGAACACCTCGGGAAGATTGGTCGGCATCAATACGGCCGTGGTCGGCGCAAGCGGCTGGCAGCGCGCAGCCCCGGAGGGGATAGGTTTCGCGATACCGATCAACCTGGTGCGCGGCGTGCTTGAACAACTCCAGAAGCATGGCCGGGTGATTCGCGGTTATATGGGCGTAGAACCCACCGACATTTCGCTGCGCGAAGCCGAAAGCCTCGGCCTGGACGCCCCAGCGGTATTGTTACAACGTGTTTGGGGGCCTGCAGCTGAGGCGGGCTTGGCGGCCGGCGACATAATGACTCATATCAACGGTCAACGAATCACCGATGGCCAGCAG
>JAHEEO010000028.1 GCA_024640665.1 Rhodospirillales bacterium
GTTCGACAATGAGAACGGTGTTGCCAAGATCGCGGAGATTCGTCAGTGTTCCCAACAAGCGTCGCTGGTCACGTTGGTGGAGGCCGATAGACGGCTCGTCCAGAATGTACATGACCCCCACAAGCCCTGATCCGATCTGGCTTGCTAGACGAATTCGTTGCGCTTCACCCCCGGAAAGTGTGTCGGCGCTACGGTCCAAAGTTAGGTAGCCTAGTCCCACATTGACGAGAAACTGCAGGCGAGAAGTAATTTCGGTTAGGACTTTTGCTGCAATTTCGCCGCGCCAGCCAGGTAGTGACAGCGTTTGCAGCGTGCTGAGCGCGGCTTCGACGCTGAATGCGCTCATCTCCGGCAGCGCATAGTTGCCGATAAAAACACTGCGAGCCGCTTTGTTGAGCCGGGCTCCTGAGCAGACTTCACAACGCTGAATCCCCTGGTATTTGCCAAGCTCTTCGCGAACGGCATTCGATTCAGTTTCCTGATAACGCCGTTGCATGTTGGGGATTACGCCTTCGAAGCTGTGTTTGCGTGAGTACTTGCTGCCTTTCGCATTCACGTAATCGAAGTGAATGATCTCGTTGCCGCTGCCATAGAGCAGGACGTGTTTAGACTCTTCTGATAGCTCATTGAACGGCGCTTCGATGTCAAAACCATAGTGCAGAGACAGCGATTTGATCATTTGAAAGTAGAACGAGCTGCGACGATCCCAGCCTCGAATTGCACCGCCGGCTAAAGACAGGTGTGGATGCTTGACGACTCGCTCGACGTCGAAGTAGCGCCTCACGCCAAGGCCATCGCATTCGCTGCATGCGCCGGCCGGATTATTGAATGAAAACAGTCTGGGCTCGAGTTCCGGCACGCTGAATGCGCAAACCGGGCAGGCGAATTTATTCGAAAAGACGATAGGCGCATCATCTTTGTCGAGCATCAACAGTTCGGCAATGCCATTACCGAGTTCAAGCGCCGTCTCGAATGATTCAGCAAGTCGTTGCCGAATCTCCGGTCTTACTCGAACTCGGTCGATAATGACATCTATATCGTGGGGGCGTTTTGCATCAAGGGCTACGGATTCATCCAAATCGACAATAGCGCCATCTACTCGGACGCGCACATACCCTTGTCCACGCAACCCGGCCAAGATATCTTCATGCTTGCCTTTGCGCCGACGGACAACGGGCGCTGTTATAGCTACGCGCGTGCCTTCTTTTAGGCCGAGCACGTGATCAACCATTTGTGAGATGCCTTGCGCTTCCAGAGACTTGCCATGCTCGATGCAGCGAGGTTCTCCAGCACGCGCATACAGCAGTCTCAGATAGTCGCTGATTTCTGTAACCGTGCCGACCGTCGAGCGAGGATTGTGAGATGTGGTCTTTTGCTCGATTGCGATGGCAGGCGACAAGCCCTCGATCAGGTCGACATCGGGTTTCTCCATAACCGACAAGAACTGCCGAGCATAGGCCGATAAAGACTCAACGTAGCGACGCTGACCCTCGGCGTAAAGCGTGTCGAAGGCCAGCGACGACTTGCCCGAGCCCGAAAGCCCTGTGAATACAATGAGTCGATTGCGGGGCAAATCGAGATCAACGTTTTGCAGGTTGTGCGTCCGAGCGCCGCGGATCTTGATGTGTTGTGCAGCCATTTTCGCAAGGCAAAACGCCTACTATACGCTGACGGTTTGGCGCGGCGCCAACGCGAGCCAAGGGGGCAATGAGGCGCCTCAGGCCGCAGCCTGCCGCTGGCGAAGGCGGTCGGGCCTGGGTCCCGGAGGGCGGCCTAATAGCTGTGCGATCTAGCCCATTTCTAGCGTGTTATTCCCGAGTCTCCAGCGTACAATGGTCGGTTCTGTAGAAATTCGTCTGGCAGCGGCCGGCGGCTAAGATAAGAACCAGGAGGGCTCATGGCCAGGGGAATCAACAAGGTCATTATCGTCGGGCATCTCGGTGCCGATCCGGAGACACGCTATATGCCTAGTGGCGGCGCCGTAACCAACGCGCGGGTTGCGACCAGCGAAGCCTGGAAGGACAAGACTACCGGTGATCAGCAAGAACGCACCGAGTGGCATAACATCGCATTTTTCGGCCGGCTGGCAGAAATTGCCGGTGAGTATCTGCGGAAGGGCTCGCAGGTTTATGTGGAGGGCCGCCTGCGCACACGTAAATGGCAGGATCGAGACGGCAACGACCGTTACACGACGGAAATAGTCGCCAATGAAATGCAAATGCTCGGTGGCCGGCCTGGTTCCGGGGCGCCTGCGCGAGCGGCGAGCGGTGGTGGGCAGCAATCAAGTCCTCCGCCCAGCGGCGATTCGGCCCCGCCCATTGAAGAATTCGACGACGATATTCCTTTCTGAGCGCATCAACACTTAAGGGCCCTGGCTTGACTCAGCGCTACTACATTCAAACTTTCGGCTGCCAGATGAATGAGTACGATTCCACAAAGATGGGGGACGTACTCGCAAAGCATTTCAATGCAGAGCCGGCGGCAGTGCCGGAAGATGCCGATATTCTGCTGCTGAACACTTGTTCCATACGCGAAAAGGCTCAGGAAAAAGTGTTTTCGCTGCTCGGGCGTTGGCGTACGCTGAAGGCCGACCGGCCTGGCACCATTATCGGCGTGGGTGGTTGCGTTGCGAGTCAAGAGGGCGAAGCGATTATTCGGCGGGCGCCGTTCGTGGACGTAGTGTTCGGCCCGCAAACGCTGCATCGGCTGCCGCAATTAATCGAGCGCGTCCGCGGTGGATCGAAGGCTGCCGTCGATGTCAGCTTTCCCGAGATAGAAAAATTCGACCGCGTGCCTGAGCCGGAATCCGCGGCAAGCACAGCTTTCCTGTCAGTAATGGAAGGTTGCAGTAAATACTGCACATTCTGTGTGGTGCCGTATACGCGCGGCGAAGAGATTAGTCGCCCGTTAGATGATGTCATTGCCGAAGCGTATCGATTAGCTGAACTCGGGGTAAGAGAAATCAACCTGCTGGGACAGAATGTTAATGCTTACAACGGCCCGGCTCATGGCGGCGGAACGGCAGATTTGGCCACCTTGATCCATTATGTCGCCGCGATAGATGGCATAGAGCGGGTACGCTTTACGACCTCGCATCCTAAAGAATTCAGCGATGGGCTCATCGACGCCTATGCCACGGTACCAGAGCTTGCCAGCTATCTGCATTTGCCGGTACAAAGCGGGTCGAACCGCATCCTCGAGCTAATGAAGCGCGGCCATCAAATTGAAAGTTACATTGAGAAAATGCTGAAGCTCAAGCAAGCTAAACCGGGCATCTCAATCTCGTCCGATTTCATTGTCGGCTTTCCTGGCGAAACGGAAGCAGATTTTGAAGCGACACTCGATTTGATCGAAACGGTTGGTTTCGATCAGTCCTTTAGTTTCATCTATAGCGCCAGGCCTGGTACGCCGGCCGCCGCGCTTGCCGACACGACACCTCAGGCGGAAAAGCATGCTCGACTCGAGCGGCTACAGGCACTTGTGAACGGCCAAGCTGCGGGGATCAGTCAAGCAATGGTGGGAACCGTTCAAAACGTGCTTGTAGAGCGTGCATCGCGAAAGTCGGCGCGAGAAATGGCAGGCAAGACCGAAAACAACCGCTGGGTGAACTTCGCAGGTGATAGCAGTTATATTGGCCAGTTCGTCGATGTGCTAATCACAGAAGCAATGCCGAATTCCCTGCGTGGCAGGCTCGCAATGGGCACTAATGACATTTCTAAGAGTAAGTCCGTTGCCTGAAGACGATCGTCCTGCCACTGAAACTGTCGATGTCATGTTAGTGCCCGAGGATCAGCGCCGGTTGGCGAACCTCTGTGGCCAGTTTGATGCCAATATCCGGCAGATCGAATCACAGCTTGGCTTGCATATCGCCAGCCGTGGTAATCACTTTGAGCTGACAGGCGCATCGGGCAAGACGCAGATCGGCGCTAGTGTGCTCGAAGACCTTTATGCCGCAACTGAAACCGACGAAATCGATGCGGAACGCGTGCATCTCGTTCTGAGTGAACTGGCGCGCGGGGATGCGGCGGCCGCCGGTGACGGAGTGGTCATCCGAACCCGGCGTCGGGATATCCGCGCGCGCGGGCCGCATCAGCGAGAGTATGCGAGCGCCTTGCGCGAGTACGACCTCACCTTTGGAATCGGGCCGGCGGGTACCGGTAAGACATATCTCGCCGTTGCAGCCGCCGTTGAAGCATTAAATGCAGACGCAGTCCGCCGTCTCGTGCTTGTGCGGCCGGCTGTTGAAGCAGGAGAACGGCTTGGGTTTTTGCCTGGAGACATGTCGCAGAAGGTCGATCCTTATCTGCGCCCAATGTACGATGCGTTGTACGAAATGATGGGTTTTGATCGCGTAGCCCGGCTTATCGATCGGCAGATTATCGAGATCGCACCACTGGCGTTTATGCGCGGCCGCACGCTTAATGAATCTTTCGTCATCCTCGATGAAGCTCAAAATACAACCATAGAACAAATGAAAATGTTGCTGACGCGCATTGGCTTCGGTTCGCGCGCTGTGGTGACCGGCGACATTACTCAGACGGACTTACCCAAGGGCCGCGAATCCGGCTTGAAGCACGTGATGCGGGTGCTAAAAGACACTGAAGAAGTCGCGTTTGTGTACTTTGACGCGCAAGACGTCGTTCGCCACCCATTGGTGAAGCGCATCGTCAGCGCATATGCGCGCGACGAGCAGGAACATGGCGATGGTAATAACTAAGGCATGAGCGTTCGGCTTGCTGTCCAGATAGCCTGTGATCGCGGCATCGTTCCTTCCGCAGCGCTTTTTTCCAAATGGCTCAATTCGGCCTTCGATTCGCAGATTCGCGGCGAAGTTGCGCTTCGCATTGTCGACACTGCTGAGGGTGCCGAATTGAATCGCACCTATCGGGGCAAAGACGCTGCGACCAACGTGCTGGCGTTTCCATGTGAGGATGATTTCTCAGTCTACGAGTCCGAACCGCCACTGGGTGATATCGTGATTTGCGCTGACGTTGTAGCGCGTGAGGCACAGGCGCAGCGTAAGTTGCCGGAAGCGCACTGGGCCCACCTCACGGTTCATGGTGCATTGCACTTGCAGGGTTACGATCACGAATCCGACGCCGACGCCGAAAGGATGGAGACACGGGAGCGGGAGATCATGCGTCAGCTGGGTTATCCTGATCCATACGAGTCACTTGCGCCTGCAGCGGCGGCCTTGCAAGATAGGCAACAGTAAATGAGTGATGAATCAGCCAAGACTACTACCCCCAGCGCACGTGCTGGATGGTGGACACGCCTGTTTCAGGGGCGGGGCGACGATCCAAGCGGACGGGGTGACATTGTCGGCTTTCTTGCAGAATGCCGAGAGCGTGATTTGCTGGGTGCGGACGAGTACGCAATGTTGCTGGGCGTTCTTGAAGTTGCAAACACGCATGTACGCGAAATCATGGTGCCGCGCTCGCACATGGTCGTATTGTCTGCCGACGATCCGCCGGATGTCTTGCTCGAGACGATCGTTGAGTCCGGTCACTCTCGTTTTCCTGTCATCGGGGCGGATCGCGATCAAGTATTAGGGATATTGCTGGCCAAAGATATTCTGCAAAGAATTGGCGAGCTTCCATCGGGTTTTGCAATTGACAAACTGTTGCGACCTGCAGTGTTCATTCCAGAGAGTAAACGGCTGAACACGCTGCTAGCCGAGTTCAGGGAAAGCCATCATCACATTGCTATCGTTGTCGATGAATATGGTGGCGTATCCGGCCTGGCGACCATTGAAGACGTACTCGAGCAAATTGTCGGGGATATCGACGATGAGCATGACCCAGAAGAAGCCGATTACATTCAAGAAACTGAACCCGGTCAGTTCATTGTGTTGGGACTAACGAGAATCGACGAGTTCAATGAGAACTTCGGCGTTAGTTTGAGTGACGAAAACTACGACACGGTCGGTGGCCTAATGATGCATGAGTTGGGGCGCCTGCCTCGGCGGGGAGAGGCACTGAAGTTCGAGGGATTTGAGTTTCGTGTCCTGCGTGGCGATCGTCGGCGCGTCCATGCTCTGCGCGTAAAGCGTCTGCCAGATGATTCAGACGGCTAGCAGGCGCCAAAAAAGTCTCGACAATGCTGCAGTCCAACCGGGCTAAATTGCTGTTGAGCCTCGGTGCAGGGGCATTGCTGCCGCTAGCGTTTGCACCTTTCGATTTTTCTTTCTTGGCTTTCCTGTGCCTGGCGGGCCTGTTCGTAGGATTACGCAATGCGACGCCGAGGTCAGCATTGCTTACCACGTTCGGATTCGGCATCACCAGTTTTTTGGGCGGCACTTACTGGACGTTTATCAGCGTTCACGAGTTTGGTGGGGCGCCTCTGGCGCTGAGCGCGCTGGCGATGTTAGGGCTCGTGTTTGTCTTGGCAATGTTTGCTGCGCTGGCAGCATGGCTGTTCGTTCGGTGGTTACCGACACAAGGATTGCAGGGCTGGCTCGGAACCTTACCCGCCATGTGGGTGCTTGCCGAGTGGGGCCGTGGTTGGATGTTGACAGGATTCGGTTGGCTGTCAGTCGGCTATAGTCAGACTGACACCTGGCTGATGAGTTGGGCGCCGGTGCTTGGATTGCATGGCGTTTCTTACGCGGTGGCCCTAACGGCGGGAGCCGGCCTGGCAGTTGTGTTGTGTCGCGGGCGGCAACGGTGGGTAGCCGCATCGGTAATCGTCGTCATATGGGGCGGCGCTTGGCTTGTGGACGGGTGGCGTTGGACTTCGCCAAAGGGTGATTTGGTAAGCGTTGCATTAGCGCAAGGTGCGATCACTCAGGATAAGAAGTGGCAGCCTGATCAATATCAACCCACGCTCGATCTCTACAGGCAACTCAGCTTGCAAGCCGCCGGCAGCGATCTAATCCTCTGGCCGGAAGTCGCGATACCCAATGTCTATGCAGGCGTGCAAGACTACTTGCAGGGCGTGCAGCAATCGCTGCAGCCGTCCGGCAGCACGGCCGTGCTGGGAATTCTCTACCGCGGCCAAGGGAGTCGTGAGCCGCAGAATGCAGTTGTTGCGCTAACGGATCCACCGCAGTTCTATGTAAAGCGCCATCTCGTGCCATTTGGAGAGTATTTTCCGGTTCCGCAGTTTGCGCGTGAATGGCTGCGCCTGCTGGATCTGCCATACACCGACCTGCGGTCCGGCGTGCCCGATCAACCTCTGTTGGAGGTTGGAGGAGAATTAGTTGCTGTAACAATTTGCTATGAAGACGTTTTCGGTGCCGAACAGTTGCCGTTTTTCCCCGCGGCGAGTTTGATCGTCAATGTCAGTAACGATGCTTGGTTTGGCGATTCGATTTCGGCAGATCAGCACCTGCAAATAGCGCGAATGCGGGCGGCTGAAGTCGGGCGCTATGTACTGCGGTCCACCAACACCGGCATTTCTGCCGTGATCGACCCCTATGGTCGAATCGTTAAACGTGCGCCGCAATTTGAGCCGGCCCTGCTGACCGATACGGTACAAGGATTTACCGGCAGTACGCCCTACGTATCCTGGGGCAACTATCCGGTTATAATTTTTGCGTTTATCGTGTTGGTCCTTCAGTTAGCTACGACAAAATTCACGATGCGGCCCGGCACATAGATCTCTCGTCGCAGCGTCTTGCCGTCGAGATACCGCGCTACATTATCATCGCTTCGAGCCAGCGATAAAACCGCTTCCTCGGACAAATCCGCCGCTATTTCAATTTGGGCGCGCAACTTGCCGTTGACTTGGACAGCGATCATCAGCGTGTCGTCTTTCAGGTATTGGGCCAGAGTCTCGGGCCACGTCTCGTAAGCCAAAGTTTCGTTATGGCCCAGTTTCTCCCATAGCTCTTCGGCCAAATGCGGCGCCAATGGCGCAAGTAGTAATAGGAACTGCTCGGCAATTTCTTTCGGCACCGACGACCATTTATTCACGGTATTCGTAAATTCCATCAATGCGGCGATTGAAGTGTTGAACCGCATTGATTCGATGTCTTCGGTAACTTTCGCAATAGTCTGATGCAACGTCTTCCGCTGCGAGTCTGATGGCACAGCATCTACGATCTTGCTAGATCGATTCCCGGATTCGTTATCGACGAATAATCGCCAAACTCGGTTTAGAAAACGATGTGTGCCGTCAACGCCGTTGGTGTTCCAAGGCTTAACTTGTTCTAGCGGGCCCATGAACATTTCATACAAGCGAAACGCATCGGCGCCGTATCGAGCAACCACTTCATCGGGATTGACGACATTGCCGCGGCTCTTGCTCATCTTGTGCGCACGAGCTTCGACTGCGATATCTTGCTGTTCACTTAAGACAAAGCCGTCACCTAGCTTTACGACTTCGGAGTCTGCAGTTCGATCAGGGCTAAGCTCTTCGCCGTTGCGGGTATCTGTTCCATCTCGAACATGCTCGGCCGAAACTGCCTCGCCTTGACGATTACGATAACAGGTGAATTCCAGCTCGCCTAAGATCATTCCTTGGTGCACGAGCTTTGCAAAGGGTTCAGGACTGGAGATGATGCCGGCATCGTAAAGCACCTTGTGCCAGAACCGGGCATACAATAAATGTAGAACTGCGTGCTCGGCGCCGCCGATGTAAAGATCAACCGGCATCCAATACCGCTCTTTCTCAGGATCGACGAGTGCATCCGGATTGTGCGGATCAATGTAGCGCAAGTAGTACCAGCAAGAACCCGCCCATTGGGGCATTGTGTTGGTTTCGCGACGTGCGACTTGACCGCTTTGTAATGTGATATCCAGCCAGTCTTTGGCGGTTGCCAAAGGGCCTTCCGGCGTACCACTGGGCTTAAACTCCTCCAATTCCGGCAAGATCACGGGCAATTCACTGTCTTCTACAGTGGTCGCGCCGGCGTCGGTGAAGACCACTGGGAATGGTTCGCCCCAGTAGCGTTGCCGGGAGAACAGCCAGTCGCGAAGCTTATAATTGACCTTGCGCTCGCCATGGCCATTGGCCTCGAGCCATTCGATCATGGCGGCCTTTGCGGCTTCTACAGTCATGCCGTCGAGGAAGTCGCTATTGATGATTTTCCCGTCGCCGGTATACGCTTCGCCGTCGAAATTCGCTGGTGGTTCAACCGTTCTTATGACTGGAAGATCGTAAGTGCCAGCAAATTCCCAGTCTCTTTGGTCTTGAGCCGGTACGGCCATGATCGCACCCGTGCCGTAGCCTGCCAGCACGTAATCGGCGATCCAGATTGGGATCGACTTGCCGTTGGCTGGGTTAATTGCATGGGCGCCAGTGAACACGCCGGTCTTTTGTTTTTGTAATTCGGTGCGTTCGAGCTCACTTTTCTTGGCTGCGCTGTCACGATATCGATCGACCGCTGCGCGCGCACCGGCTGCCGAAATTTGATCAACGAGCTCATGCTCCGGCGCCAAAACCATGTAAGTTGCGCCGAACAAGGTATCTGGACGCGTCGTGTAAACCCGAATTTTGTCCGCATCAGAATCAGCGACTCGAAAATCTATTTCGGCGCCTTCGCTTCTGCCTATCCAATTGCGCTGCATCTCCTTGGTGCTGGTCGGCCAGTCGAGTTCGTCGAGGCCATCGAGCAACTGGTCTGCATATTCAGTGATTTTCAGTACCCACTGTCTAAGGGGTCGCCGGATGCAGGGGTAGCCGCCGACCTCTGATTTGCCATCAATGACTTCCTCGTTAGCGAGTGTTGTGCCAAGTTCTTCACACCACCAAACGGGTTTTTCCTGTTGGTAGGCTAGGCCGCGATTGAAAAGTTGCTTGAATATCCATTGGGTCCAACGGTAGTAGTTGGGGTCCGTCGTGTTTACTTCACGGTCCCAGTCATACGAAAAACCCAGCGACTTCAATTGTTCGCGAAAGCGTTGAATGTTCTTTTCTGTGGTGATGCTGGGATGCGTGCCGGTCTTCAGTGCATATTGTTCCGCCGGCAAGCCAAAGGCATCCCAACCAATTGGATGGAGCACATTGAAGCCGCGCATTCGTTTGTAGCGCGCGATAATGTCAGATGCGGTGTAGCCCTCAGGATGGCCGACATGAAGACCGTCGCCGCTGGGGTAGGGAAACATGTCTAATACGTAGTATTTGGGGCGCGATAGATCGAGATCCTCACCAATTGAGAAAGTCTTGTGCGATTCCCAGTGGGTTTGCCACTTTGTTTCGATTTCCTTAAATGGGTAACCTACCATGCGTTTCTCGTCTATACGTGCGGGCTCGAAAAGCCGGCCTTTAACCGTGAAGCCGTGGATAATGTTGATAAAGCCAACTGGAATCAAGTAATCAATGTCTAGCCCAATAACTTTGAGATCAAATTACCGACGCCTGTCGGCAAGGCTTTTTGCGCTCGCTGTTGTTGGAGCATTGTCGGCTTGCGGGTTCCGCCTGGAGGGCGCTGGAACGCTGCCGCCATCGATGACGCGGACCTATTTGCAGGTGACGTCGCGGAATTCGGAGTTTCTGTCGAGCCTGCGCTCAGTGTTGCGTCTGCGAGGCGCAGTGCTCGTCGAGTCGCCGGAAGCGGCCGATTCCGTGCTGATCGTGTCGGCTGACGACACTGGGCAACGCGTCTTATCCGTATCAGCACGCAATATTCCTCGCGAGTATGAAATCTATTATTCCGTTACAGTTTCACTGGTCGCCCAAAATGAACGCCTTATCGAGTCTGAAACCATCGTTGTAACTCGCAGCTACACCTATGATGTAACACAGGTACTCGGGAAAGGTGCTGAAGAACAAATTCTGCGGCAGGCACTCGCCGACGATCTGGCTCGCCAGGTCATGCGCAGAATTGAATCGACGGCAACCCAAACAATAGTGCCTGCAGGCTGAGTTAGCGTTTCGTCATGCTGCGTGTTGCGGACATTCCCAAGCCGCTGTTACCCGAACTCGTCGCGCGATATGCGCTGCAGTTTATTCGTGTTGCCGATGCTGCGCCTATTCCACACAGCTTTTGGGGTGCGCCGGAAGCCGGCATTTCAAGCCATCGATTATTTGCGCGAGCCGATACCCCGGTGCATTCAGTCTTACATGAGCTTGCTCATCTCGTGTGTATGACGACGCAGCGCCGGGAAGCCCTGCAAACGAATGCTGGCGGTGATGCAGACGAGGAGTGCGCCGTTTGTTATCTGCAGGTTGTCTTGGCCGACCATATCGGCGGTTTTGGGCGTGCTCGGGCGTTCGCGGATATGGACAGCTGGGGCTATAGTTTTCGTGAGGGCAGCGCGCGTGCCTGGTTTTTTGGTGACGGTCTCAGTGCTCAGCAATGGCTCTTGAGTAACGTGCTACTGCTTCCCTCCCTGCAGCCAACATGGCGGCTGCGTCACTGAGCAGGTGCAAGCCCGGTTGCACTCTGCGCCGCAATCACGACGCTAGAGTTTGGTTGGATTCGGAGCGTCGCCGTAAACTTCGACAGGGTCAAACACTTTTTCTGTCTCGGTAAACTCGAGTGGACGCGGCTGTGCTTGCTCACCGATCGGAATGCGCCTATAGAAACATGAACGATAGCCGACATGGCAGCTCGCCCCTCCGCTGACGTCGACTCGCAACCACACACAATCTTGGTCGTCGTCGATGAACAATTCCCTGACTTTTTGCACCAAGCCGCTGGTCGCGCCTTTATGCCACAGAGCCTGGCGGCTGCGGCTGTAGTAATGAGCCTCGCCTGTTTCGATGGTTTTCTGCAGGGCTTCGGCATTCATGTACCCGTGCATCAGCAACTCTCCGCTGGACGCATCGGTTGTCACGGCCGGCAACAAGCCGTGGGCATCGAATTTTGGTGCCAGCTCTGTGCCTTCTTCAACTTGTTCGATACTGACGCGGGGCGAGAACAGATCCGCCATTTGCTCCTCCTTGGAAGCCCTCTACCAGGGTCGCGCATTATAGGCCACACCGCGGGTTGCGGGTCCAATTGGTATGATATGAGCCCTCACTCTGCTCAAAGACCCACGAGTCATGTCGCTGACGCTATTTAATACGCTGAGCCACAAACGCGAAGCTTTCGTTCCGCTGCATCCGCCCCGCGTCACAATGTATGTTTGTGGCCCGACGGTCTACAGCTATGCACATATCGGCAATGCCCGGCCGCCTGTGGTTTTCGATGTGCTGGCGCGGTTGCTTCGCCGCGACTATCAGTTGACTTACGCGCGCAACATTACGGATGTGGATGACAAGATCAACGCAGCGGCGGCCGATGAAGGCGTGGATATCAGCGTCGTTACGAATCGCTATTTGGCGGCCTATCACGAAGATCTCAGGGCATTGGGCGTACAGGATCCGGACGTCGAGCCGCGCGTCACTGACCATCTAGACGACATCATCCGGATGATCCAGCAGCTCATCAGTTCCAAGCATGCTTATGAGGCGCAAGGACACATTTTGTTTGCGGTCGAGAGTTTTTCGGATTATGGGATCTTGTCGCGCCGGTCCATCGACGAAATGGTGGCTGGGGCTCGAGTCGAAGTTGCCCCGTATAAGCGGGCTCCTGGTGATTTCGTTTTGTGGAAGCCATCGCCGCCGGATGTCGTCGGCTGGGCCAGCCCTTGGGGACGCGGCCGTCCGGGTTGGCATATCGAGTGCTCGGCGATGGCAGAAAAACACCTCGGTGAGACACTCGATATCCATGGCGGGGGCCAAGACTTGGTGTTCCCGCATCATGAAAATGAAGTCGCACAAAGCACTTGTGCCCATGGCGGCTTGCCCTATTGCCGGTATTGGGTGCATAACGGCTTCGTTAATATGGGCAGCGAAAAAATGGCGAAGTCACTCGGCAACGTCTTGCTCGTCAAGGACCTGGTGCATCAGCATCCCGGAGAAGTGATCCGGCTCGCCCTGCTGAGTGCGCACTATCGGCAGCCTTTAGACTGGACGCCGCGTTTGCTGGATGAGTCGACTCAGCGATTGGATCGGTTGTATGGCGTCCTGCGTGATGCGGGATTGAAAGGCGAGTTTCGGCCCACCGCTGTCGCGGAGGTGACTGCGGACGCCGACCAGGCTGCGCTCGAGCCTGTCGTTGCAGCGCTCGAAGAAGATCTAAACACACCGCAGGCGCTCGCTGCGCTCGCCGCGTTAGCGCGTTCGACCAATCGCTGTGAGGATCCGCAGCAGCGCGGTCGATTGGCGGCAACATTGCGAGCGGGCGCTTGGTATATGGGCTTATTGGGCGCCGATCCTGAAGATTGGTTTGCACGGACCGGCCAGGGAGACGACGATCCAGACGCGCCCCGCATTAATGCTTTAGTTGAGCAGCGAGTCAAGTTACGCGCTGCCGGAGACTTCGCGGCTGCAGATCGAATTCGCGATGAGCTTGTGACGATGGGTGTGCTGATAGAGGACGGGCCTGCGGGCACGCGCTGGCGTCGCAGCTGATGGCCGAAAATAAGCGCTTGCGCGCTCGAGTGATTAGTGTGCGGCGCATCGTGGCGCAATGCGTCGGGACAGCGTTGCGGGCGTGTATTCGCGCCTATCAGCTGTTTCTGTCTCCTTGGCTGGGCACCAATTGTCGTTTTGAGCCGACCTGTTCTGCATACGCTATGGTCGCGGTCCAGACACATGGCCCACTGCGCGGTACCTGGCTGACATTGCGGCGCTTGTGGCGCTGTCGGCCCGGGGGTGGCTCGGGGTATGATCCGGTACCTGATGCCGATGAAGTGCCTGAACAGGAGCGCCGTAGGTGAGTTTCGATCACGCTTTGCTTGATATCCTCTGCTGTCCATTGACCCAGCTTCCGCTCGAACGCTTGTCTGAATCGAAACTCGAGCAACTCAATGCGGCGATACGCGCAAAGCAAATAAAGACTGAATCCAAGGTCATCGTTGAAGATGTCCTCACCGCGGCATTAGTTACTCGGGATGGCAAACTGGCCTATCCGATACGTGATGGCATTCCTGTGTTACTGATAGAGCAAGGCATCGCCATGGCCCAGTGCGACTGACATTGCCGGGGTCAGTTTGAAAATTCCCTTCCGACAGCTTGCCGATAATCTGCGGTCTGGTTTGGCGCCGGTTTATATGGTCGCAGGCGAAGAGCCTCTGCTAGTCGATGAAGCCCTAGAGCATATTCGCATGGCTGCGCGCGATGCTGGCTTCACTGAACGAGAGCTGCACGTCACGAATCGCACGTTCAAGTGGGCAGAATTCGAATCGCAGTCAGACAATCTTTCGCTGTTTGCGGAGCGCAAGCTGGTTGAGTTGCGGTTACATTCAGCTCGTTTGGGCGATGCGGGTGCCAAGGCCGCCAAGGTGCTAGTGGAGCGCGACGATCCTGATCGGCTGGTGTTGCTTGGTTTAAATGCAAAGCTGGACACCTCGACTGCGCGCCTAGCTTGGGTCAAGGCCGTTGAAAAACGCGGAGTGCGCGTTGAAATCTGGCCCATCGCTCGCCCTGAACTGCCGCGGTGGATTGCAGCACGGGCATCGAAACACGGCATTGAATTAACCCGCGGCGCTATCGACCTGCTCGCCGATCGTTCGGAAGGCAATCTGCTGGCTGCTGATCAAGAATTGGCGAAGCTCAGTTTAGTCAAGCACAGTGAGCCGATCAGCGAAGCGGTTATTGCCGAATCAGTTGCTAACAGTGCTCGCTTCGATGTATTTCGATTGACAGATGCGCTATTGGCAGGTGACAGACTCCGCGCATTAAGAATACTCGCTGGCCTGCGTGAAGAGGGCGCACAGCCAACGCTGATTGCATGGGGAATCAGCAGAGAGATCGGCTTGCTTGCGCAGATCGCATTCGCTGTAGACAGTGGTGTCAGTGCTCAATCGGCATTGCAGAAAGCGGGTGTTTGGCCGAGACGGCAACCGCTGGTAAAAACCGCGCTCAGGCGTCATTCGCGTGGCGAGCTGGCAGGCTTGATGAAATGTGCAGCCGTCGTCGACCGTTCGGTCAAAGGTATCGGCCCGATGTCTGCGTGGGATGCGATAACCGATTTGGTTGTCCGGACGCTGGGTGCGGAGAATCGGCCGGCACGCCCGGTATAGGCGGCTACAACGGTATGCGGTGTATAGGCGTATTTGGCGGCACATTTGATCCCATTCACTATGGGCATTTGCGCACCGCGCTCGAAGTTCGTCAGCGCTTGGAGTTGTCGCATGTGCGCTTTGTGCCTTGCTGCGAGCCGCCTGGCGGGAAGTCGCCGCTGATGGACCCTGCGATGCGATTGCATATGGTTCAGGCCGCAATCGAGTCCGAAGAAGGGTTTGTTGCCGATGCCCGGGAGATTGAGCGTGGTGGTGTGTCCTACACCGTGGATACGCTTGCATCGCTGCGTATCGACTATCCAACGACACCCATTGCATTGATGATGGGTATGGATGCTTTCCTCAGTCTAACGGCTTGGCATAAATGGGCACAATTTCTTGATCTTGCGCATATCGTAGTTGCACACCGGCCAGGCTGGCAGGCACCGGATTCGGGCGTATTAGGCAATTTGATCGCGAGTCGCTCGGTGACCGATAAACATAAGGTACATACAGAATTGGCTGGCTGCATACACGTGGCACCGGTTACGCAGCTCGAAATATCTTCTAGCGATCTGCGGGACTCGATTTCTGCGGGTGTAGACCCCAAGTATCTGGTAACGCCCAGCGTGCGTGAGATAATTCTTAAAATGGAGTGTTATGCCAAAGAAAACGCAACTGAAGTCTGATGATGTCGCGGCGCTCGTCGCCGAAATTCTTGACGATATGAAAGCAACGGACATCGTGTCCATCGATGTTCGGCATTTAACGTCAATAACCGACGTCATGATAGTCGCATCAGGCCGTTCTGATCGGCATCTGCGGGCAATCGCGGATGCCGTCGTCGAGCGGTGCAAGTCCGCGGGTGTTCCGTCGCTCGGTGTTGAGGGCATAGGCAGCAGCGAATGGGTGCTCATCGATCTGGCGGACGTAATCGTTCACGTCATGCTCCCCAAGACCCGAGATTTCTACGAGATCGAAAAGCTCTGGGATATTTCCAGTCCCGCCGAGGCAGCGGAATCCCCATGAAGTGCGCGCCTGGCAGCCGCTCGGCTTTCGGCAGGTGATGCAGATTGCAAATCCATGTCATCGCCGCGACGAACCGCCAGCCGGCGTGGGTAGACGAGGCCTATCAGCATTACGCTAAGCGTTTTCGTGGCAAGATTGAACTGATCACGACAGAAATCCGCCTCAGCAAACGCAGCAAGCATTCAGAAATCCAGCGTGCGCGGGCGGATGAGGCAGACAGGATGCTTGCGGCGGCACCCAGAAACGCCTACTCGGTCGCCTTATTGGAATCTGGGTCTAATTGGTCCACTGCGGAGCTGGCCAGGCGCTTGGCCGAGTGGATGCGGCTGGGCGTCCAGCCGTGTTTTTTCATCGGCGGGCCAGATGGCTTAGGGCCCGCGTGTCTGGAGGCTGCCAGCGCGCAGTGGAGCCTCTCAGGGCTGACTTTGCCGCATGGTCTAGCCAAGATTATCGTTGTTGAGGCGCTCTATCGGGCCTGGATGGTTGACGAAGGTCATCCGTATCACCGCGAGTGAGTGGCAGGGGCGGGCTATCATCAGCCTTTACTAGTCCGTATATTTTGTTGAATGAACAGGGATTTTATATATCTCGCATCGGCATCGCCGAGACGCGCTGCGCTGCTGAGCCAGATCGGCATCGACTTCCAGGTATTTCCGGCGAACATTCCGGAGCAGCCGGGTTGCGACGAGTCACCGGATGGCTTTGTCACGCGAATCGCTTCTGAGAAAGCTGCTGCCGTGTTCGACGCGCTGCACCGACGCGGCGAAGTCAGGCCCGTACTGGGTGCCGATACAGCCGTTGTGGTGGATGATCGAATTCTCGGCAAGCCTGAGGACCGAGAGGACGCTCTGGCGATGCTCAAAGGCTTGTCTGGACGCACTCACGAAGTATTCACCGCGATTGCGCTGCGCGATCGCAATGTCAGTGAGTGCTGCATCACGAGGAATAAAGTGAGATTTCGTGCGACGACGGCACGCGAACGTGAAGCGTATTGTTTGACTCAGGAGCCGTTTGACAAAGCGGGTGGCTATGGCATTCAAAGCCTGGGCGCGGTCTTTATCGAGCACTTGGAGGGTAGCTATTCTGCAGTGATGGGGCTGCCGCTGTTCGAGACCAGTCAACTGCTCGAGCGATATCAGATTCCTGACTGGCTATTCGCGGCGGAACACAAGCGATGAGAGAAGAAATATTAATCAATGTGATGCCGCGCGAGGTGCGGGCTGCGATAGTCGAGAACGGCGTAGTCAATGAAGTATTGATTGAGCGTGCATCACGGCGCGGCCTGATCAGCAATATTTATAAGGGTCGCGTGTCGCGCGTGTTGCCGGGCATGCAAGCAGCTTTCGTCGATGTTGGATTGGAGCGCACGGCCTTCTTGCACGCTTCCGACATTGCAAGAACGCCGGACGAAGACGCGCCTGATCGGGAGGGCAGTGAGAACATTCGGGAGTTTGTCCAAGAAGGCGCCGAACTGTTGGTACAAGTGCTCAAAGATCCGCTTGGCACCAAAGGCGCACGGCTGACCACTTACATCACGATACCGTCTCGATATTTAGTGATGTTGCCCCACAGCACAGGTGTAGGGGTTTCATCGAGAATTGAGGACGAAGGCGAACGCGAGCGTTTGCGCACATTGACCGAGCAGTTTGCCGACGACGACACGAGCGCCGGATACATCGTGCGCACCGCAGCGGAGGGTTGCAGCCCGGAAGCGTTGCGAGCTGACATGATGTTCCTGAAGAAGCTTCGAGACGCCATATACGATACGGCGAGTCAAGTTGAAGCCGGCGGTCTCGTTCACGAAGACCTGCCGCTTCCGCAGCGCGTATTAAGAGATCTCTTGAGTCCTGAAATTGAGCGTGTCCGTGTCGATTCGGCGGTGGTATTCGAGCGTATGCGCGCATTCGCCGAACGATTTATTCCGCAGATGGCGCCAAAAATAGAGCTGTACTCGCAAGACCGTCCAATCCTTGATCTGTATGGTATTGAAGATGAAATCGAACGCGCACTGAAACGTAAAGTCCCGCTGAAATCCGGTGGCTATATCATAGTCGATCAAACCGAGGCAATGACTACCGTCGATGTAAACACCGGCGCTTACGTCGGGCATCGAAATCTCGAAGAGACAATCTTTAGAACCAACCTCGAAGCAGCGGTTGCCATTGCGCGGCAGCTACGCTTACGCAATCTAGGCGGCATTATTATTATCGACTTTATCGATATGGTCGAAGAAGAGCATCGAAAGCAGGTCATCCAAGCGCTTACGGATCGTCTAACTGGCGATCATGCGAAGAATCAGATCATGAGCGTATCGCCATTGGGTCTCGTCGAAATGACGCGCAAACGCACGCGCGAGAGCCTCGAGCATATGTTGTGTCAA
>JAHEEO010000029.1 GCA_024640665.1 Rhodospirillales bacterium
TCCCCCTCGCGCGGAATCGCCTGAAATCTCCAACGCTCCTCGCCGGTTCGCACGTCGAATGCCCGGACCTCGCCGGGCGGACCGTCCTTGTAGACAGAGGAATCCTGCTCGAGCATAGATGAGCCGACGATCACGACATCGCCTGCAACGACGGGCACGCCGTTCCACTTGTAACGGAACGCTGCCGTGCTCAAATTCACTTTGCCGGCATCGCCGAAGCTCTCGATCGGCGCGCCGGTGTGTGGGTCCAGCGCAAACAGATGCTGCTGACGCACGGTCAATATTCGAGCGTCGTCGCCCTCGCCCCAGTACGCGGCGCCTTTGCTGATCATCAGCGACGGCAGTCCCTCGGGTCCGGCGATCAGCGGCTGCTGTTGCCAAATCGTGCGGCCGGTCGCTGGATCGAGTGCTTCGACGAGTCCGAAGCCGTTCGGCACATACAACATGTCGTCGACATAGATCGGCGTAACCATGTACCGGTTCGTCAGATTAATGAAAGGGTTCGCCGCTAGAACCGCGGGATCCGCCTGCGCGTGGCGCCATACGACACGCAAATCTGCCACGTTTGTCGCATCGAGCTGCGCGAGTGGCGAGTAGCGCGTCGCGTGGCTGTTTGCGGAATAATATCCCCAGTCTGAGGCGTCCTGAGCACACAGCGGCGCCGCAATTAGAAGCACGGACATCAAGCAGCACCGGCGCTGCAGCAGCTTTAGTCTGATCACGTCTGGCCTCCTGCGGCACCGGAATCGAACGACCTACTATAATCCATGCGAGACAACAGTGGTCATTCTGAACACGCCTTAAACCATTGGGCTCAGTTGGTTACCCTGCGGTGATCTAACTCGTTAAGATCGGCGGTCTGAAGACTGCGACAGTGGTGCCTAAACTACCTCAGGGGGAGCTATGAATCTCACAATGCGCGCACCAACGGCTGCTTGGATCGCCTGCTTAGGCCTTACCGCAGGCCTGGCGAACGAAGTTCATGCGCAGACGGACGACTGGGAGCCCATCACGGCCTCGCGCCTACAAAACCCCGAGCCCGGCGACTGGGTCAGCTACCGGCGCACCTACGATGTCACCGCTTTCAGCCCCCTCAAACAGATCAACAAAAGAACGGTCTCGGACCTGCGTATGGTCTGGTCTTACTCGATGCGCGACCGCAGCCGCTGGGTGCCCACGCCCATTGTGGCGAATGGGCTCATCTACATAGCTGAAGGCAGCGGCCGAGTCCTGGCGCTCGATGCCGTCACGGGCGAGTTGGTCTGGCAGCATCTTAGAACGTTCCCTGACGACATCCGCGCGTCGGAGGCCTACCCGCGGCATCGCGGCGTGTCGATTCTGAACAACACGATTTACTGGGGTACGGCCGACAGTCACGTTGTGGCGCTCGATGCACGCACGGGCCGTGTACTCTGGGACGTCGTAACCGGCGACTACCGCGAAGGCGCGGGTCATGCGCATCCGCCGTTGATCGCGGACGGCAAAGTCTTCATTGGCACAACAGGTGGCGATTTCGCGGCGCGCGGCCGCTTTCACGCGCTCGATGCAGAAACCGGCGAGCTGCTGTGGACCTTCTTCACGGCGCCCGAGCCCGGCCAGCCGGGCTTCGAAACCTGGACGCCGAACCCGGACTCGCCGCCGCTTGGCGGCGCGCCATGGAATACCGTGAGCTACGACCCGGAACTTGGCCTCGTCTACTTTTCGACCGGCCAACCCACACCGTGGAGCACGGCTTCGCGCGGTCCAGGCGATTCGCTCTTTTCAAATACGGTACTCGCTGTCGACGGCGACACGGGCGAGCTGCGCTGGCATTTTCAACTCGTGCCGGCTGACGAGTGGGACCGCTCAGCTTACGAGAATATGCTCGTGGATCTGGAAATCGACGGCGTCATGCGCAAGGCGCTTATCCAAACGGGAAAGATCGGCTGGGGCGTGGTGCTCGACCGCGTCACCGGCGAATTCCTGCATGCATTCAAGACAGCGTACGACAATACGATTACGGGCTGGACCAAAGCAGGCCGCCCCATCTATAACCCGGCCACGATTCCGACCATAGCGGACCTCGACACGGGCAAGATCTTCGAAATCTGCCCGCACCTGCACGGCGCGCGTAATCTGCAGGCGCCCAGCTACAGCCCGGAAACGGGCCTGTACTATCTCGGCGTCAACAATTCGTGCATGAACGCTTCGATCGTCACGCCGGTGTTCCTGCCCGGCCGCGGCCTGACGGGCGTCAACTACACGGCGACGCTTGCACCCGGCTACGACTACGTCGGCGAGTTCGTCGCGTTCGACCCCGTCGAAGGCACGCGCAAATGGACGTACCGACCGCCAAGCGGCACGCCAATGACCGGCTCCGCGCTCGCCACCGCCGGCGGTATCGTGTTCGGTGGCACAGCCGACCGACAACTGTTTGCGCTGGACGCCGAGGATGGCGATCTGCTCTGGAACACGCGTCTCAACGGCGATATCTCCGGAGCGCCCGTCACTTACACCATCGACGGCAAACAATACCTTGCCGTCGGCGCAGGCGGCCGCGTGGGGCCGACCACCAGCCTCGGCCGGCTCGTGGATGTCGATGTTACGCAGGGCACGGGCACGATGTGGGTATTCGCGCTGCCGGAGAAAGAGCCGTTTGCAATCGGCCGTCCGAGCCGTCCCGCTGCGCCGACGCGCTCACTGTTGAGCGGCGTCTACACGGCCGCACAGGCCGCCACAGGCGAGGAACACTTCAACGCACAATGCGTTACCTGCCACGAGGCGCAGAACTATGCCGGTGCCAACCTCGCCAACCGCTGGGCCGGCGGTACGCTCGGCGATATCTATCAGGACTTCTCGCTGACGATGCCGCCATCCAACCCGGGCGGTTTATCGACCGAGGACTATGCGAGCATCCTCGCGTATTTCTTAAGTCTCAGTGCTTATCCCACCGGCAACGACGAACTACCCGGCGATGCATGGGAGCTCGCCGGGATGGCCATTGGGGAACTGCCCGCCCCGTGATGTCAATTTCGATGCGCCCGCAGCGTTGCCGATTCCAGCGCTCGGCCTTTGAACTGCGCCCGCAAACACCTTAGGCTAGTACGATTCTTCCGACCGAAAGGAGTGTCGCATGGCCCGTGCGCTGATCTTACTCAGCTGTCTTGGATTTCTGAGTTCCGGTGCCAACGCACATCACTCGTTCGCCGCGGAGTTCGACTACGACGCGACTGGGTCGATCACTGGCGAAGTCATCGAAGTGTTATTCGTCAATCCGCATGCGCGCTATTTCCTGGCCGTCATCGACGCCGACGGCAATGAGGTTATCTGGGACGCGCAAACCAGAAGCACCAGCGCGCTGACTCGGGTCGGTTGGACCAAGGACACGATTCAGCTCGGCGAGACGGTAACGCTCGAAGGCAATCTTGGCCGCGACAACACCCGCAAGCTTTGGATTCGCGAGGTCACAAAGGCTGACGGTTCAGTCATCCATCCCGTTGACGAGGAGCCCGCAAGTGAATGAGCCAGCTACGCAATGCCGTGTTGCGCGTTTCGTTCCCGCTGCAACACACTGCGTGCGTGCAGTGTTGGTGCTGTTGGCCACTCTGGCCGCAATACCCAGCCAGGCACAACCTGGCCTCGAAGGCGATTGGCTGCTGACGCTCAATACCGAAGGCCGCACACACACCGGCATCCTGAGCTTCCAGACGCGCGGCAACGACCTGTCTGCGTTCATCGACGGCGGACCTGTTCCTATTACCATCGAAGCAGATCGTATCGAGATCGTGCTCGACTACCGCGACGGCGGCGGGCGTTTGTTGAGCTACACCCTCGCGGGCGACATCGGCCCGGACCGGCTCGCCGGTGTGCTGACACCTTCGTTGGACGAACCGCCCGGCGCATGGCATGCAACAAGGGTCGTTGCCGAAGCAGTGGCTCCGGCCTCACCCGTCGATTTTTCTGGCATCTGGTCGCGAACCTCATCGGGCACGGCCAAAGTGCATCTCGACTACAGGCCGGCGGCACAGGCCATTGTCGATAACTATTCCTACCTCGACGACCCCTCTCTGCGTTGTATCTCGCCGGGTCTCGTCAGGGTCTCGGGCTGGCCCTATCCGCTGGAAATCCTACAGACCGACACGCAGGTCACGATTCTCTATGAGAGCTTTCACGAAGTACGGCGCATTTTTCTCGACGGACGAGGCTATCCGGAGGATCTGCCGCATCGCTCAATGGGTTACTCGCTTGGCCATTGGGACGGTTCTACGCTCGTTGTCGAAACGCAGATGCTGACCGCGGGCTATGTCGACTTACACGGCCAACCGCTGTCCGAAAACGCACGCGTCGTCGAACGCATGAGTTTAAGCGACGACGGACAGACACTGCGTGGTGAGCTGACGCTGTACGATCCCGAGTACTACTTTCGGCCCATTACGCGCCACCGCAGCTGGCGTAAAACACCCGCGACGACGATTCTCGAATACGACTGCGACCCCTACCCATTTTTTCGCGGCCTCGAACTCGAAGGAAAACTCGACGAGTACTGGCAACGCATGCGCCAAAGGCGCTGATCTGGCAACAGAATTTGTCCCTGCTAGTAAAGGCAGTTAGTTGTCAGGCGTCCTCGACCACTACGGCAGTTCCGAACACCAACAGCTCGGCGGCTCCCGCGCTGATGAAGGAAGTCGTGAAGCGCGCGCCGACGACTGCGTTAGCGCCAAGGCGCTTGGCCTCTGCACTCATGCGATCGAGGGCCTGCTCGCGCGATTCGGCCATGAGCTTGGTGTACTCGGTGATTTCGCCGCCGACAATGTTCTTGAGCCCGGCCATGATGTCGCGTCCGATATGGCGGGCCCGCGTCGTGTTGCCGCGTACCAGGCCCAGCGTTTTGACGATCTTCTTTCCCGGCACGCTTTCAGTCGTTACAACGATCATCGCTCGATCTCCTTATATGGGTCGACTTTGTAGGTCTGGATACGCTCGATCACGACCATTCCTAATAGCACCAGGAAGCCGATAACAATCGCGGCGCTGGCAACTTTGCCAAACGAACCCTCGCTACTGTCGGCGAGAAACGTAACGAAGGCATAGAGCAAGAAGGCCGCATAGCCGCCGCCGATCATCAGCAGGCTCGCGTTGCGCACGGCTCGACTATAGGGCAGCTTCCAGAACGCCCTGGCGGCTGCGTCAGTGATTTCGGTGAAGCCGATTGCTTCGAGCTTCTCGTCAGTTCTTCGCAGTTCATCGTAGTCGGCCCGGCAGCTCGCACACCGAATCAGGTGTTCGTTCAGCTCGACCGACTCCTCTGAGGTCAGCTCGCCATCGAGCATCCCTGAGAGGAACCCTTTGTAACGTTTACATTCAGCCATGATTCCGATCTCCGGTTGTTGGCGTTGCAGATTGATTAAGATAAGCGTCCCTGAATGCGCGGCGGGCATGATACAGGCGGCTCATCACCGTACCCCGCGGAATGCCTATCAAAGTCGATAGAGTCTGGTAGTCGTAACCGCGCATGAACTTGAGCGCGAGTATCTCGCGATACTCAAACTTCAGCGTGCCCAGAGCGGCCCATACTTGCTCCGACTCTTCCTTGCGGATCGCTTCGGCTTCGGTGCTCACGGATGTCTCAGCGTCTCCCAGGCGCTCGAGACGCGCGTGAATAGCTGCCGTTCGCGCGCGGCTGAGTACATTCAAGCAGCGATTCCGGAGGATCCTGTAGAACCAGGGATAGAAGGCCGTGAGCTCGCCAAGCCGCGACATGCTCGAGAACGCGCTCGCGAACGACTCCTGGCAGGCCTCGGCCGCATCGTCCGCATTGCCGAGCAGCGCGTAGGCATGCATATGCGCTTCGCGGCGGTACTTCTCTACGAGGAATTCGAACCCGATGGGGTCGCGGTGCTCGACGCAAAGTTGGATCGCTCGTTTTTCGTTCATTGAGATGCTCCTACCCCATTAAACAGATGAGGCAGGGAAATATTCAATGGACGCAGGGCCATCTCGTGCCCGTGGGCTTGTTCTAGCCAGGTCCACCGCGAGTCCCGCCCGGAGTTCCCGGACCGCCCGGACCTGCGGGACCGACCATGCCCGCAATTTCAATTACTCCCAAATTATTTTGCAGCAACGTGAATCCGAACCGGGAATGCCGACGAATTCAGGTGTGACAGCAATATTTACGCTACTGAATTTTTTATCGGAGTAAAAAATGAACAGGTTTCAAAGCACACTAATCGCCCTCGGAACTGCAGGCGTGCTTGCCATTTCGGTGGAAGCGGTCGTCGCAGCGGACGCAGAGCTGGACATTGTCGACACAGCGGTTTCAGCTGGAAACTTTCAGACATTGGCAGCGGCTCTGACGGCAGCCGATCTCGTTGACACACTCAAAGGCGACGGCCCATTTACGGTGTTCGCGCCTACAGATGACGCTTTTGCGAAGCTGCCTGCGGGTACCGTAGAAAACCTGCTGAAGGCCGAAAACCTTGATCAACTCACCGCCATACTGACATACCACGTGGTCGCCGGTGCAGTAACCGCCGATCAAGTCGTGAACCTGACGGCAGCAGCTACTGTGAACGGTCAGTCGGTCGACATTTCAATGAACGGATCTAACGTCATGGTTGACGGCGCCAAAGTCGTCATGACCGACATCATGGCGAGCAATGGCGTGATTCACGTCATCGACAGTGTAATTCTGCCTGAGTAATCCCCCCCAGACTTAAGCAGAACTTCGGGCGGCTTGCAGAAGCCGCCCTTTCTTTTTCTAGACTGCAGACTATTTGGGACCTGATAAGATTCTTTAAAAATGAGCAGCCACCTCGCCAAAGCAGCCATTCGCTGTGCCGAACTCGGCCTAATGCCGGATTTTGCAGTGCGGGCAGGCATACGCAGGTTGCTCAATGAACGTCTGGAAGAAATCAGCGCTTACGACGTAGAGACCGCCGCGGTCGAACTCCAGGCTTTCATCGACTCGATGCGCAGCGCAGAAGTTGCACCCCTGCCGCAACTGGCCAACGAACAGCATTACGAGGTGCCCGCTGCTTTCTTCGCTGAAGTTTTAGGTGCTCACCGCAAGTACAGCAGTTGTTATTGGTCGCCGGAAGCAACTTCCCTGGATCAGGCGGAGGCGGCGGCACTCAGCGCAACCTGCGAAAGAGCCGGAATCAGGAACGGCATGACGGTGCTGGACCTGGGTTGCGGTTGGGGTTCGCTGAGCCTGTGGATCGCCGAACATTTTCCGGAATGCGACGTCACTTCGGTGTCCAACTCAAACAGCCAGCGCGAGCACATCGTCGCCACGGCCAAGTCTCGCGGGCTTTCAAACATCGACGTGCTAACCAGCGACATGAACGACTTTGACGCACCGGGCACTTATGACCGCATCGTGTCGGTCGAAATGTTCGAACACATGCGCAATTACGAAGTGCTGTTCGGCCGAATCAGCCGCTGGTTGAAGCCGCGCGGTCGTTTCTTTATGCACATATTTTGCCATCGATTTTGCGCATATGCCTTCGAGGATCAAGGACCGAGCGATTGGATGAGCCGGCATTTCTTCTCGGGTGGCTTCATGCCGAGCTTCGACGTGCCGCTGCACTTTCAAAACGACCTCCAGTTACACAACCGCTGGATCTGGGATGGCCGACACTATGAGAAGACGGCCAACGCTTGGCTCAGCAATATGGATCGGCGCAAAGACGTTGTCATGGCCATTCTTCGCGACACTTACGGCGCTGAAGACGCCGCTCAATGGTTCATGCGCTGGCGGATGTTCTTTATGGCCTGCGCTGAATTGTGGGGGTACGCGAACGGACAGGAATGGTTCGTCGGGCACTATCTATTTTCGCGGCGCGGGGACCAACAATGAGAATCCTCATTAATGTCGTAGCTTTCCAGGCTGGCTGGCTGAGCTGTGTACTCGGCGCTGCCCAGGGTTATCCGCTCATAGGACCTGCCGTCGCACTGGTGGTTGTCGCCATCCATCTAGCGAGTGCTGCCCGCCCGGCACGCGAACTTGGACTGATCATACTGGTCGCCCTGCTCGGCGCTGTGCTCGATTCTGCGTTGGTGCGCACCGGTTGGTTGAGTTATCCCAATGGCATAGTCTTGGCCGGTACGGCCCCGTATTGGATTGTCACAATGTGGTTGCTCTTCGCAACGACGCTTAACGTGTCTTTGCGCTGGCTGAGGGGCCGTGCTTGGACCGCGCTGGTATTGGGCGCGGTGGGTGGACCGCTTAGTTATCTCGCCGGGGCACGGCTGGGTGGGTTGAGTTTTATCAATCTGGAGGCCGCCCTCACCGCACTGGCTATTGGCTGGGCTTTGGTCACGCCTTTGCTGATCATACTGTCGACGCGCTTCGACGCCGGGCTTCAGCGTGCTTGACTTTGCTGCAGCCGGTTGGGCATTTGGCGTCGTTTTGGCGCTGGCGTTTTCTGCCTGGCTTGTCAGTTTGATTCGCAACGACGTCAGCAGCGTCGATTCGCTGTGGTCATTGATGTTTCTGCTGCTCGTCGGTGTCTACCAGTACATAGCCGATATGAGCGGTCCGCGCCAGTGGCTCGTATTGCTGCTGGTTGCCGTCTGGGCGCTGCGTTTATCCATTTTCATTACCGCGCGTAATCATGGCGAACCGGAAGACCATAGATACCAAACGATTCGAAAAAATAACGAACCTCACTTTCGTTTCAAAAGTCTATACATCGTCTTCGGCCTTCAAGCACTTTTGGCCGGCTTCGTTGCTGTTCCATTGTTGGTAGCGATGTCCGCATCATCGCCGCTCGGTTGGCTGGATCTGCTGGGCGTTACGCTGTGGCTGATTGGGATGTTTTTCGAGGTCGTCGGCGACTTTCAGCTTGCAAGCTTCAAGGCGAATCCGGCGAATCGCGGGAAAGTTCTCGATACCGGACTGTGGAGATATACCCGGCACCCAAACTACTTCGGTGAATTCACGCTGTGGTGGGGATATTTCTTGTTAGCCGCTGCAGGAGGCGGTTGGTGGACGGTGCTCTCGCCAGCGCTGATGTCGTTGCTGCTGTTGAAAGTTTCCGGCGTCGCATTGCTGGAGCGCGACATTAGTACCCGACGACCCGACTACGTCGAATACGTTCGCCGCACCAATTCGTTTCTCCCTGGCCCACGGAGAGGATCGACATAGATGAAATTTCCTGTTCTAGTCCTGGCCATGCTTACAAGTGCCTGCACGAGCATCGAGCCACTCGAAACAGTCGAACATGTCGACCTCGATAGATTTATGGGGGAGTGGTATGTCATTGCCAGCATTCCGACTTTTATCGAGACCGATGCCTACAACGCCATCGAAACCTATCGGCTAGATGACGACGGCACGGTGGATACGGTGTTTACGTTTCTGCAAGGCAGTTTCGACGGCAAATCGAAGCGCTACAATCCGCGTGGCTTCATTCGCAATTCACAGACGAATGCCGAATGGGGCATGCAATTTATCTGGCCGTTCAAATCCGACTATCGGATTATCCATCTGGACCCGGATTACCGCACAACAGTAATCGGCCGCAACAAGCGAGACTACGTTTGGATCATGGCTCGGCAACCGTCGCTCCAGCCGGCTGAGTACGACAGGCTTGTAAGTCGTGTTACGGAAGCGGGTTATGACGTTTCGACGCTTCGAAAGGTTCCGCAGCAATGGTAAAACACCGCGCCATTGCCGCGCTGTTGCGTTGGGTTGACTCCTCGGTCGCCGATGTAGACACCACAGACCGCAGCGTCGATTGGCTGCGAGCGCTACCGTTTGTCGGCATGCACATTGCCTGCCTCGGCGTATTCTGGGTGGGCTGGAGCCCTTTCGCCGTGACCACCGCCGTCGTGCTCTACGTGGTTCGCATGCTCGCAATTACGGGCTTCTATCATCGCTATTTCTCGCACCGTTCCTTCGCAACATCGCGGGTGACACAAACAGTGTTTGCAGTCATTGGTGCATCAGCCGTACAGCGCGGGCCACTGTGGTGGGCGGCGCATCATCGTCATCACCACAGACATTCCGACCGGCCGGATGACACTCATTCGCCCAAACAAGAAGGTTTTTTCTGGAGTCATGTGGGCTGGTTTCTTTCTCGCGCAAACTTTCCGATACGCGAAGAACGGATTCCAGATCTGCTGAAATTTCCCGAGCTGCGCTTTCTGGATCGCTTCGACATCCTCGTGGGTGTCGCTCTGGCCGTGAGTCTTTACGTTCTCGGCGCAATATTGAAGTGGAGCGTGCCCGAACTCGGTGTTTCGGGAGGTCAGCTGCTGATCTGGGGATTCTTCGTCTCGACGATTGTTCTCTACCACGCCACGTTTACAATCAATTCGTTTGCGCATCGCTTCGGCCGTCGCCGCTACGCGACCGCCGATGAGAGCCGCAACAATGTCTGGTTAGCCCTGATTACTTTTGGCGAAGGCTGGCACAACAACCATCATCACTACCCCGCCTCGGCGCGGCAGGGGTTCTACTGGTGGGAAATCGATATAACTTGGTACTTCCTCAAGCTGCTCGAGCGTTTGGGCCTGATCTGGCAGCTCCGCCCCATTCCGCTGTCGCGGCGCGAATCCGGTCAATTGACTGACCGCGAGACTGCCCGGGAATCATGAAGATTGCAGTCATCGGCACCGGCATTGCAGGCAATGTCGCGGCCTACTACTTGGCTCGCAATCACGACATTACTGTTTTTGAAGCCGCGAGCCGCATCGGCGGGCACACCAATACTATCGATGTCAGGCATGGCGGACAGGCTTTCGCCATCGACACAGGCTTCATCGTTTACAACGATCGCACTTACCCGAACTTCATTGCCTTGCTAAATGAACTGGATGTAGAGAGCGTACTCAGTGAAATGAGTTTTAGCGTACAGAACAGTCAAACCGGGCTTGAGTACAACGGCACGAGTCTGAATGCCCTGTTTGCGCAGCGACGTAATCTGTGTCGGCCTTCGTTCTATCGGATGATTCGCGACATCCTGCGATTCAACAAAGAGTCGCTTGCCATGCTGCAGCCCGACGCAGAAGACTTATCGCTTGGTGAATACCTCGCGCAACGTCGCTATAGCAAAGAGTTTATCGATAACTACATTATTCCGATGGGTGCCGCGATCTGGTCCGCAGCGCCCAGCCAGATGCAGCAGATGTCGGCCGCATTCTTTATACGGTTCTTCGACAATCATGGCATGCTGACAGTCAACGACCGGCCCACGTGGCGCGTTATTCGCGGCGGCTCACGCAACTATGTCGACAAACTGGTGGCCGGTCACCGTGACCGGATTCATCTCAACGCGCAGGTGGACAGTGTCAGTCGCTATCCGACTCATGTTGAGGTTAAGACGCGGGATGCGGAAACGCGGCGATTCGATCATGTGTTTATTGCCTGCCACAGCGACGAGGCGCTGAGCCTGCTTGCAGACGCGTCGCCAACGGAACGGGAAGTGCTTGGCGCGATTCAATATCAGGACAACGAAGCCGTATTGCACACCGACGAGCGCCTGATGCCGCGTTCCAAGCGTGCCTGGGCAGCATGGAACTATCACATCTGTGACCAGCCCGCTGCGCGCGCTGCTGTCACATACAACATGAATATCCTGCAAGGCATCGAGGCGCCGGTGCAATTCTGCGTCACACTGAACCATAGCGATGCCATTGATCCGTCACGCATCATCAAGACAATCCAGTACTCGCATCCGATATTTACGCACGACGCATTAGCGGCACAACACCGCCATGCCGAGATTAACGGCCCGCGGAGAACCTATTTTTGCGGGGCATATTGGCGTTATGGTTTTCACGAAGACGGCGTCATCAGTGCATTGAATGCAATGCAACACTTCGAAAACACGGTGACACAATGAATAGCGCAATCTTCGAAGGACGCATTCAGCATCGTCGCATGGAACCGCTGCCACACAAGTTCGGCTACCGATTGTTCATGGTGCTCCTCGACCTTGCAGAGCTCGATGAAGTTTTTCGCGGGCGTTGGTTCTGGTCCGCACGGCGCTGGGCGCCGGCCCGCTTTCGCCGCGAGGATCATTTCGGGGATCCATCTGTGCCGTTAGCGGCATGCGTTCGCCGCTGCGTAGAAGAACAGACCGGCCGTCGGCCCGAAGGGCCGATCCGACTGCTGACTCATCTGCGCTATTTCGGCTACTGCTTCAACCCGGTGAGCTTTTTCTACTGTTACGACCGCGACGACAAGCACTTGGAGGCCATTGTCGCCGAAGTGAACAACACGCCTTGGGGCGAACGCCATCTATATGTGCTAAATGAAGACAACGCGCTGGACCGTAACAACAGCAAAGAGTTCACCACCAAAAAGGCCATGCACGTATCGCCCTTCATGAGCATGAATGTGGATTATCAATGGCGCTTCAGCACCAGTAGTCGACGCCTTTTAGTACACATGGAAACTACCAATAGTGAGCGCAAGATCTTTGACGCGACGTTATCGCTGACGCGCACTGAAATATCCGGGCGCAGCTTGGCGCGCGTGCTGGTCACCTATCCCTTGATGACTCTAAAAGTGATTGCGGGAATTCACTGGCAGGCATTGCGATTATGGTTGAAGGGCGCGCCAGTCCACCAACACACACCCAAACCAAAAGATATCTTGGAGAGCTGATCATGAAGGCGGTTTCACTGAACTCAAGCGCACATCTCACGACTACGCCACGACCCGGATTACTCGACGGCATGGCGCAGCGGCTTGTGCTCAGCAAATTAGAGAGCATCCAACACGGCACGCTCGTCATCAAGGATGCAGAGCAGCGGCACGTGTTTGGGCAGCACAATGGCGACCAGACACTCTCTGCTGAGATCACAGTCAATGATGCGCGCTTCTATGGAGACATTGCCTTTGGTGGTTCGATAGGTGCCGCCGAGGCGTGGATGCAAGGCTATTGGGACTGCGAAGACCCGGTCACACTCGTGCGGATCATGGTCCGCAACCGCGATTTGCTCGATGGCATGGAAGGCGGTCTCGCCCGGTTGACCCGGCCGCTGCAGAAGCTATTCCACTGGGCCAACCGCAACACGCGAACAGGCGCACAGCGCAATATCAGCGCGCACTACGATCTGGGTAACGACTTTTTCAAGTTGTGGCTTGATGAAAGCATGATGTATTCCTGCGCGATTTTCGAACCCGAAGACGCAACGCTTGCCGCAGCCCAGCAGACTCGGCTCGCCCGCCTGTGCGAGCGGCTAGACCTGCAGCCTGACGATCATCTCGTTGAAATCGGCACGGGCTGGGGCAGTCTGGCCATTTATGCAGCGACACACTATGGCTGCCAAGTGACGACGACAACGATTTCGCGGGAGCAGTACGAACTTGCGCAGCAACGCATCGAAGCTGCCGGCATGCAGGACCGGGTGACACTGCTGCTAAAAGACTACCGCGACATGTCCGGTCAGTTCGATAAGTTGATCTCACTGGAGATGATTGAGGCGATCGGCTACGAACAATACGAGACTTACTTCACCAAGTGCGCCGAGCTACTGCGCCCTGGCGGCCGCATGCTCATCCAAGCCATTACAATAGAAGATGAGCGTTTTGAGAGTTACCGCAAGAACGTCGACTTTATCCAGCGGTATATTTTTCCCGGCAGCTGCATTCCGTCCGAAAAAGTGATGCGGGACACAATTGAGCGAACCAGCGACATGGCCGTCAAGTCGATCGAAGACATCGGCTTGCATTACGCAACCACCCTCAACCACTGGCGACGCAACTTCTTTGCAAACATCGATGCAGTTCGTGCACTTGGATACCCAAATGAATTTATCCGGATGTGGGAATTCTACCTTTGCTATTGCGAAGGCGGATTCCTCGAGCGGTCTATAAGCGATGTCTTGCTCGTTGCCGAACGCCAAAGTTGTTGAAGCGGTTAGGCGTGCCGCCAGACTGGACGGCTGCGCACAAAACATTGCATCCAAATAGGCTCGGTTAACGAATTGCTCTATATGATGGACCGCAACGCTTGACACGAAAGTCAACGTTACTGATAAAGTCGCATGTAAAGGAAGACCGATGACAGATGCCAATCCACTAGTGGCCGAAATCTTGGAGACCAGCGTTGATGGATACGCTTCAGCCGCGAATACGCTGCTGCAGCAACTTCCGCAAGAGCTTCCGAGTTCTGAACGCTCTGCGTCACAATGGAAAGCGCATTTGACGCAGCAAATTCTCGAGCTCGCTGCGGCCGTTCGAATCAATCAGCCGAGCATTTTTGTCCGCCGAGTCGGTTGGTTGCGCAGCGCAATTGCCTCCCGAGGCGAGAATGAAGCGCAACTGCGCTCGGCACTAGAAAGTCTGCGCACAGCCTTGGAGCAAGAGCTGCCAGACAGTTTCAAAGCCGCTGTAAGAACGCCTATTCAGCTCGCACTCGATTCGCTGGATGCAGAAATCGAGCCTCAAGTTCAAACGCTGGATGCATCAACGCCCAACGGAATGCTGAGCCTTAGATACCTGACGGCCTGTCTCGAAGCTCGGGCGGACGCAGCAACAAAACTGGTCTTGAACGCACTCGATGGAGGCCTGGCCCCGCAAGACGCTTACACCAAGGTGTTGCTGCCAGCGGAGCGGGAAGTCGGCCGGCTTTGGCACTTGGGTGATCTGAGTGTCGCTGAAGAACGGCTCGTCACAGAGACCACACGTGAAGTCATGACTTTGATAGTTAATCGCTGTGCGCCCGACCCGGATAGGTCTCGCGTCGTCGTCGCCGCTTCCGTTGCTGGCAATGCGCACGATGTTGGTTTGCGTGCGGCGGCAGACTTGTTCAAGCTCGCTGGATGGCACACGATATTTCTCGGTGCCAACATGCCGACGGCTGAAATCGCCGAAGCAGCCGAAGCTTACGAAGCAAAACTCATAGTGTTGAGCGCCACACTGAACACACAGCTCAAAGCACTGGGCGCAGCGATACAAGGCGTCAAGCTGGCTGCTCCCGCAGCGAAGGTGCTGGTGGGCGGTCTCGCGCTGGAGGGAAGTCCAGATCTTTGGAAACAACTCGGTGCAGATGCCTATGCCAGTGATCTGGACTCATTGCTCAGTACCGGATCAGCATTGATCTCGGGCAGTTAAGCGGTCCTCGCTACTGAGGAAAAATAGCTTCCAGCTCGGCGCAATCAGCGTCGGTCAACGTTTTGGATAACGGTAGAGCAAGTAGATTTTCGTGCACTTGTGCAACCGACGTTGCACCAAACAATACACTGGCGACTTGCGGGTGCCGCAAGCAATAAGCGTATGCCAACTGGGCCGGCGAATTGCCGCGCTGCTTTGCGAAGTCAACAAAGCGCTCCACCTTCTCGAGAATTCCGCTGGCACGCAATTCCTGCAGTTGTTTGGTCTCGTAACGCACGGATGCAACAGCACCCGGCGCGTTATATTTGCCTGTCAATACACCCCCATACAGTGAGTATGAAGCAACAAGCGACACGCCGTAATTGCGGCAAAGCGTCATCATTGCGTCATCCTCAACGAATGCGCGCGTATTTATGCTAAATGGAATCATTGCTGCCGGCGGTAACGGTGCACCCTTTTCGACGGCAATAGCACAACATTGTGCTAACAATTCAACAGGCCAGTTTGCTGGCGCCCAGTAGCGGACTTTGCCACTCGCAACCAGCGCAGTGAGCTGATCGACAAGTTGGTCCGGCGTGATCGACTCCGGCGGCGCCATGCAAAATACTAAATCGAAAAACTGAATGCCTATGCGCTTCAAAGAGGCGTCAACCTCTGCCTCGAAGCTCTCGTCAGGGTAAAACTCGAGCCACAGGCGATTTGAAATAACGAGATCGTCCCGTTTGAATTTGCCCGCTCGTAACAAATTGCCAAACACGACTTCCGAATAACCGGTTTTGATCGGCGCTTTTCCCGATTTGTCGTCATAGCGTGCGTCGTCAAGAAAATTGATGCCGCCAGCGACGGCTGCCTGCATAACTTGGAGACCGTCGGTCTCAGACATGAATTCAAAGGTATTCCACGAACCTAAAGAGAAGGCCGATACTTGTATGTTCGTGTAGCCAAGCTTTCTGTGTTCCATTCTCTATTCTCGCTTTTTTCTCTGTCCATATTTGCCGGTTATAAGATCTATTCGGTATCAATTCTGCGCTGCGACGTAGCCATACTGCTCAATAATTGAAGCCGCTTCCGAAGACTGGAGATATTTCCGAAATGCCAACGCGGCAGCATTCTCACTTGCATTGCGCAACAGCACCGCGTCTTGAAAAATGGGCTGATGAAGCGCCTGCGGAACTATCACGTAAGCAGACTCGCCCTGATAAGCCAGCGCCTGCGAATAGGCGATCAGACCTAGCTCCGCATTGCCGGACTCAATCAATGCAAAAGTTTGCGCAACACTCTGGCCGCGGACCAGGCGTGATTGCAGCGCATTCCATATTCCGAGCGATTCAAGTGTTGCTTGTGCCGCGGCACCGTAAGGGGCGACGGCGGGGTTGGCGATTGCCAGCCAACGGAAGTCCAGCTGGTCGAGTTGATCGAGCGATGCTTCATTTAGATAGTCGGTGTCATGCGACCACAGGGCCAATCTGCCAACTGCGTATGTAAATGCAGCCTCTGCGTCTGCCCAGCCGCCGTCTACCAGCATTCGCGGGCGCCGTTGATCTGCTGCAAGAAACAGATCGTACGGCGCACCGTTGACTATTTGTGCGTAGAGCTGGCCGGTCGAACCAGCAACGATTTCTAACCGATGATACGACTGAGCTTCGAAACGAGCCTCTAACGCTTGCAGCGGGCTAAGAAAATTTGCTGCAACGGCCACCGTAACGAGGTCTCGCTGGCCGCTGACATTGGAATCTCCGACCGCAGTCGAAGCTGGGTTCGATGACTGTGTACAGCCAATCAATACACTGGCACATAACAACAGCAACCACGCAACAAACGATAAGCGTGTAGTCATTAGTCGACCATCTTGATACCCGCGGCTTCGAGGCGCTGTCTTAGCGGGTCTAGACGACTGCCATAGCGCTTCCAGCGCTGCATCGATCGAGAATAGATGGGCTCACGAACCTGCGCTGCGCTGGCAGTTGCAACGGGCGAATCGTTGACATGGAAATCCAGGCACGCATCTTCCCAATCAAGCCCGCAGAATTCCACTAACCTGCGGCTTTGCGCTTCCTGATCGGTTACGACATCTTCGTAATTAACCTGCAACACACGCCCCGGCAGAATGCTCTCCCAATGCGCCATCAGCCGATCGAACATGATGTAGTAATCGGCGGTGTCATTGAGATCATATGCGTAATTGTAGTAAGAGTGGTTTAGACGAAATAGTTGCCGAAAATTGGATAAGCAAGAATCCATCGGGTCGCGGCGCAGACATACAATCTTTGCATTCGGCAGCGCCATGCTGATGAAACCGATGTAGAAAAAATTCATCGGCATTTTGTCTACGAAGTGTGCCGTATGTCCGGTAGCGGGCCGGGTGCTAGCAATGTAGCGCTCACCCAATTCGGCAAAGTCTGCCGTTGCGCCCGCCACAATTGTTTCGACATCCAAAATTGTATTTGTCCGTGAACGCGAAATGCGTTTAAGCGCCAGGCCGAAGTCCTGAAGTTCGCCAGCTGAGAATACACTTGAGTGGCTCGTGACGATACGTTCCACCAAAGTGGTCCCGGTGCGCGGCATACCAACGATAAAAATGGGTTCGGCACTCGAGCAACCCGGTTTACCCATACTGACAAAATCTCTGTCGCACACCTGTTCGATCGATTCAAAAAGCGCACGATCTTGCTCAATTCCATAGGCGGACGTTTTGCGCTTCTGCGCCTTGCCTTGCTCTAAGTAGTCCAGCGCACGAACATCTTCGCCTAAGTCCTCGAGTTCTTTGGCAAGCGCGTGACAAACATAGAGTTGCCCGTCCACATCTTCTTGCGTTGATTCAAGCAGGGCCTGCAATCGGTCGATGTGATTCCTCTCCTGGCTTGCCTTGACGAGATCTGACAATGCCCAATGGGCGCGGTAGAAATCGGGCTTTGCACGGATAGCGGCTTCGTAACTTTTTTCGGCTGCCTCAAACTGCCCCATAAACAATTGTGCCGCAGCCAGATTAAAATGAAACTGCGCTTGTCGGGGCGCCACCATGACTGCACGCGACAGTGCATCTATTGCTTGCTCATGGGCACCGGTGCGACTCAGTACCACGCCGATTGTGTCTAAAACCGCGCCGTCTTGGGGGTCTTGCGCCAAAGCTCGCTGCACAGTTTCCAGCGCTTCCGTATTGCGCTTCATCATGACGAGGCACTGGCCGCGGCGCGCCAGGTATTCCGAGTTATCTGGAAATCTTGCAATGGCTCGATCGATGAGCGCC
>JAHEEO010000222.1 GCA_024640665.1 Rhodospirillales bacterium
AGTACAAGTCTGCTCTAAATTCTCCGCGCGCCACTTCCTGCGCTAAGTCTCTATTGGTCGCTGCGATGATTCGCACATCGACTTTGATCGTTGTGTTGCCTCCAAGCCGTTCAAACGCGCCTTCTTGAACAACGCGCAGCAGCTTGCTTTGCAGTTCGATGGATATTTCGCCGACTTCGTCTAGAAACAAAGTGCCGCCGTGAGCTGCCTCGAACCGACCTTTGCGGGTCTTGTCGGCCCCGGTAAAGGCGCCTTTTTCGTGGCCGAACAACTCGCTTTCTATCAGTGCCGCCGGGAGCGCTGCGCAATTCATGCTCACCAGCGGACGGTCACTCCGCTGACTGGTCCTGTGGATCGCCTTGGCAAACAGTTCTTTGCCTGCGCCGGTTTCACCCAGTATCAGCACTGTGGCTTCGGTGGGTCCAGCCTTACTGGCCAACTGTAAGGCATGGATCAGCGCGGGGCTGTTGCCAATGATATGAGCGAAACCGTTCGGTACCTTCGCGGCTGCGGCGGGTTTGATAGCCGAGGCGAAATTTTCTGGAATCTGCGATTTCAGGCGCTCCATTTCGGCAAAGGCCGCCTGTAACTCGCGCTGTAATTGCACTCTTTCAGTGATATCCAGTGCTACGCCCTCTATCGCCAACAAGGTTCCATCGTTGGTGAACACGGGTTCGATCCGATGTTCGAGGTATACGACTCCATTGGTCTTATGCAGATGCTGGGTCTTGACCGGCTCGGTGCTGTTGCGGCTGATCTGATGTTTGAGCCGAGCCAGGTTTCGTTTGGAAAAGACCTCGTGGACCAATACTTCTTTCTCGATGACCTCGGAGTGCGAGTATCCGGAAATAGGATGAATGGCATCGTTGATGAAGTCGATGCGAATTGGATCGAACATTGAAATGCGATAGATGAGCGCCGGAGAATTATCAGCTACGCGCCTAAATTGCGCTTCACTTTGTGCTGCGGCTTGAAACAGCGAATCAGTTTTTGTCACGTCTGTGATGATTCCCCAACGGCGAACCAACTGACCATTTATCAGGACACCCTCGCCGCGGTGGACATGACTGAAGGCTGTCCCGTCTTGGAATTCTCCTTTGGTGCGAAAGTCACGAGCCGAGTAGCCAGACTCGATGAACTGTTTCAGAATCCTTCTTATATTTTCTTCGCCAGTGTGGCGAGCGGCTATTTCTCTTGGCGTCAGGTCTATGAGTTCATCTGTACTTGCAGCACTAGAAAGCTCAGCAAAGGCTTGATTACACTCGACGAGGCGACCCTCGAGTAAGGCTTCGATTTGCTCGTCAGTCGACATTGAAATATCGATTGGCGTTGGATAGTTATAGCAATAATAGGCTTCGGTTGCTCGCATCAGGGAATCGTGGCGCTGGGTGGCTTGCATAATTGCACGCATGTGCCGGCTCTGTTCTGTAACGTCTCGCACGACCAGCACGGCACGGTTTAGTCTGCCGCCTTCAATTTCGCCTCTGCAATTTGTCAAAAATTCTCGAAAATTCTCTTCGTCTTCGATATCTCCGTGCCGAGTTTGCCGGTTTGTGAGTTTGTAGCCGCTTTCGATGAAAGCTTGGCAAAAACCCAAACCCGATGAATCTCTATTCCAGCTGTCCTTAATCTTCGTGCCGAGCGTCGCTGAGCGATTAAGCTTGCCTACAACCCGGGCGAAATGCTCGTTGCATTCAACGATAACGCCATCAAAGAGCGCATCGATTTGTCGATCAAGTGACCAATCGAGATGGATACCAGGGCGGTATTCTATGCAGGCGAGCGCATCCATTGAGTTAGCGACCAGGCTGCGATTGTGCTCGGCGGCTCGAACCAGGTTGCTTTGGAGCGTATTTTTTGCCGATTGGTCTTTAACAGATACCAGAACAAAGCGGCCGCGCAGTCGGGGATTGCCTATGCAGCTAATGCGTATCTCTATCTCGCGAGTTTGGCCGAAGTTGTCCGTGTGTTCTTCGTGAATCGTAGAGGGGTACAAGCGCGCTGCCTTGTGAACAGCATCCTTGAGCTGCGCAGCAAGTTTTTCAGGGGTTCCGGGAAGCGTCCACAGCTGTTTGCCGATGACGGGCTGTTGCTCATACCAAAGCGATTGCGAATCCAGCTCACCGTAAGTTTCGCGAATGCGTCCGCTCGTATCGACGATAAAACTCTTCTGCGCAGCATGTTCGACAGCGGTTTGTAATTGTTGTTCGCGTGCCAACACAGAGATAGGCGAGCCGGCAAACTGGACGATGAGCCCGATAAGTGCAGCTAGGCCAAAGCTCAAGGATGCGAGAGGTTGGTAATCAGCAAAAACGTCGTGATAAGTTCGCGCGGCCTCCAGCGTATTCGGCTGCAACCAAGCCGGTAGAAGTGTCTGAAGCGCGACATCTGACAGCGCCTGCAGCCCAACGCAAGACACCGATAAGATGACGAAAACGCAGGTCAACATATTGAGCCGGAACGGACGCCGCAACTGCAGGATGGCGTAGCTCGCAATCAAGCTAACGGCAAACGTCAGGGAACCTACTAGTGTGTTGATTGGACAGTCACTCCAGGAATTGGGAATCTGATGACGTCGGCCTACTGTCGCTATATGGCGACAGAGCTTACTGCATAAATGACGGAATTTCACTTTGCATGGACAGCTTGTGAGGCGAACTCGTCGTCAACAGCCTCTATACTGGTCTTATGTGGGCCGGCCTGATAAACAAATCGCTTCTAATCGCCGTTGTCGCGAGTCTTTGGTCGCCTCAGGTACCTGCGCAGCGGTTCCGTCGGCCGTTTATCGAGCAGAATTCACCACCGGCAACTGAAGTCGTCATTGCGCGCTGGCATTTCGGTACTAATGGCAGAATTGGTCATATGGGCTGGTCACATAATTATCCCAGTTCAGACCAGAACTTTAATGAATTTATCGACAACGCCACCGGTATCGACATTGAGTCGGCTTCGTATCGGATTGTCGAGCTGGGCAGCCCCGAAGTATTCGACTATCCGTTTGCGTACGTCTCAGAACCGGGCGAAATGGCACTCACTGATCAGGAGGTCATAAATTTTCGTGAGTTCATCGAGCGCGGTGGTTTCGTCCTGATGGACGATTTTGACGGCGTGGCGCAGCTGGAAAACATGCGCACAGAAGTGCTCAGGGTATTTCCGGATCGTCCTTTACTTGCCGTGACGACGGACCATCAAGTCTTCAATATTCATTTTAATTTGAATGACTTAGAACGCATGTCTCCGTATGTGCCCGGTGAGCGAATTGTCTATTTCGGTATGCGGAACGACAACGGCGAGTTGGCGCTTGCGGCCGGATACAACAATGACCTTGCTAATTTCTGGGATTGGTACGACGAAGCTCGATATCCGTTAGAGCCGGCCGCGGATGCGTTTAGGCTGGGGATTAATTTTGTCGTCTGGGCAATGACCCACTAACGCGCGAAGGCTCAAGACCGCGCGGTAGGTTGGGGGCTGCTTGCCCCCTGCTGATCTGCGGCGGGGCGGGGCGGGGCAAGCTTGTTATGATTTTCACTGCAATCGGGTATGCTCAAAGCCAAGCATAAAGTTATGGGAACGCAGTTAATGGGACCGCAACGAACCAGTGGTATCGTCGGGCGCTGGGCGCTCGGTGTTGCACTGATAGTTTTGCACGTCTTTGGGCCGCAGGCGACACAGGCCCAGTTTGCGCGGGACGTTGGGCCGCGAAGCCGCGCTTTGGCCGGTTCGGCAGAAAAATCCGGTGCCGTGCCCGAAGCGGAATTCCACATGGCGCGGCTCGCCTACAACACCCGTGGCGGATGCGCTGGCTCACGCGGTTTCTGTAACGACTGGTGGGCGATCGACTACCCGCTGGCCGAAATGCACTTCCTGCCCGCGGTAGAACGGCTCACTCGCATCTCTGTATCGGCGGATAGCCGGCAGCTGCCCATTACCGATCCTCGGATATTCGACTATCCATGGTTATTCGTGCAGCAAGTTGGTCAGGGCAACTGGCAGCCTTCGCCCCACGAAGCAGGATTACTACGCGAGTATCTGCTGCGCGGTGGTTTTTTGGTTGTCGATGATTTTCATGGTGATTACGAATGGCAAGTGTTTGCGCGGACGATGCAGGATATTTTGCCGGGCCGACCAATCGTCGACATTCCCGAAGACGACATGCTGACACAGATTTTATTCAGCCTCGATCAGCGTACGCAGATTCCTGGCGAACGCCATTTGCGTTATCAGTCGATGGAAGGTCCGCCCCGCTGGGCCGGTATTTATGACGACGAGAACCGCATCATGGTTGCCATAAACTTCAACATCGATATGGGCGATGCTTGGGAGCATGCCGATGACCCGCGTTATCCGGCGCCCATGACTGCGCTGGCGTATCGGTTTGGAGTCAACTACGTCATTTATGCAATGACGCATTAAGCGCTGAGTTGGGGGGAGACTATGAGTTCTAGAAGAGTGGGTTCTAGAAGCATGCGGCGGCTCGGCTGCGTCGCGGGTATTACGATATTTACAATCGTAGGATGTGGCGGGCCAAGCGGCAGCCCTGATACGAGTGGCAGTGTGCCTTCGTCGACGCCCGCTGCTGCTCGCACAGCAGATCCTGCACTCGCACAAATGCGCGCTGATTTAGCGGCGTTGGCTCATCGCAAACAGCTCATTGAAGACGCAAATGACATCAAGCGTCTCCAGCGCGCTTATGGTTATTACGTCGACGAGGCGCAGTGGGACGAGGTCGCTGATCTGTTTGCCGAGGACGGATCCATCGAGCTCGGTCTCGATGGCATCTATGTCGGCAAGCGCAGAATTCGCGAGTACCTGTATGCGCTTGGGGGAGGCGAGTCCGGCTTGTCCCGCGGCGAGATCAATGAACACATGATGTTGATGCCAGTTGTGACAGTGGCGCCAGATGGCCAGACGGCACGCGGTCGTTGGCGGGCAATTATCATGGCGGGACAACTCGGCGAATCGGCGATATGGGGCGAGGGTCCGTATGAGAACGCATACGTTAAAGAAGACGGCGTTTGGAAGCTGAAGACCGTTTATTGGCATCAGGCCGTGGTAGTGCCGTACGAGGGTGGCTGGCAGGTCAAT
>JAHEEO010000223.1 GCA_024640665.1 Rhodospirillales bacterium
AAACCGTAAAAAGGTTCATTGCACTCGGTTTGCCGCGAGGCGCAGCAATAGGCCCCATTCCTCAACCGTCGATGCGTGTCGACCCCGGGCAGCAGGATAGATTGTTCGACAAATTCGGCATGGACAGATCACGTGACACGGTTGCGCTTGCGCCAGGTGCGGAGTACGGGCCGGCAAAGCGCTGGCCAGCCGTGCGCTTTGGCGAATTGGCTCGGCGTCTCGCAGAGTCGGAGATCAATGTGGCGATACTTGGATCGGCGAAAGAGCTAGCGATAGGCGAGCAAGTTCACACGGTGGCAGACCATCCATTGGTCAAGAATCTCTGCGGTCGCACTGAATTGGTCGATACGGTCGATATACTCGGCAGTTCTGTAGTGACGGTATCCAACGACTCAGGGCTGCTGCATGTCGCGGCAGCGGTCGGCACTCACGTTGTCGCAATTTACGGATCCTCCACGCCGGATTTCACCCCGCCGCTGACCGACAAGGCCGATATCGTCTACGAGCGCATTGATTGCAGCCCCTGCTTCAAGCGAGTTTGCCCCTTGCAGCATTTCAATTGTATGCAGGCGATTTCAACAAGTTCTGTCGAACACACAGTACGACAGAGATTGACGAACGGTTAGGCTATCGAGCATATGGATAACGTGCACATACAGAGCCTGGCTTGCGGGCACGTAATCTGCTCGACAGATCGGCGTGATGCTTTGGATGCGACCTGGTTCGATCGGAATTATTGGGAAGACGCTGGTGCTCAGCGACATACAAGTACCGGGCGCTCCCCCGTCTTGATGGGAATATGGGGAACCGAAACTTGGGTGTTGCGCCATTACAGCCGCGGTGGTCTGGTCGCGCGGTTTATTGATGATCACTATTTCTGGGCGGGCTTGGAACGCACACGCGCATTCAGGGAGTTCCGCCTGCTCGCTAAGATGCGCGAATGGCGGTTGCCAGTGCCGGCGCCAATTGCCGCCTGTGTGCAGCGCAGCGGTCTGGTCTACAAGGCTGACATCATCACGGCGCTGATTCCTGATACCGTAACTCTATCGGCGCTACTGCGCCGCGATGGTGCTGCAAAACAAATTTGGCAGAGTATCGGGCGAATGGTCAGCGATTTTCATGCCTATGGCATTGACCATCCAGATCTGACGGCCCACAACATTTTGGTGGACGACAAGGATGACGTATTCCTTGTGGATTTCGACAATGCGGTGCTCAGACCGCGTGGCGATTGGCGACAGCGGGGTATCGCACGGCTCGAAAGATCACTACGCAAAGTGGCGCTAGAGTTTGGTGTGGCGTTCAGCGACGAGGCTTGGCGCGCATTAATCTCAGAGTACGACCCGCGTACTTAAGCCGGTGGTTTCTGGTAAGGGTCGGAAAACCCCTGCGGCCGCCGCTTAAATTTTTTGTAAGTCCATAAGTACTGTTCCGGCGCGAGTCTTATGAAGTCTTCGAGTGCACTAGAGAGCGCCCGGGCGTCGGCGATCGGGTCGTTGCTCGGTACGTTCTCGAGTGGCGGCCCAATTTCAAGCGCGTAGCCGCTGTTGTCTGGCAACCGTCTGTAGAAATAGGTCAACACGGTTGCATTGGCCATATTGGCAAGCTTCGACGTGGCTGTATTGACCATTGCCGGCTCGCCAAAAAATGGCAGCAGCGCGCTTTGATTGCCTACGTATGTCTGGTCGGGAAAATACACGACTGCATAGCCTTCTTTGAGGCGTTTCAATAATCGGCGAATGTCGTCGCGTGATATCTGCTCTGCGGCGAATCGTGCGCGGCCCCGGCGAATCAATGCGTCCATCATTGGATTGCGCTGCGAGCGATACATCGTCGCACAGCGCTCCGTATAGTCTGCAAGCAGCGTGACGCCAATTTCTAAGCATGTGAAATGCGCGCCCCACAGCAGTACGGGCCGGTCCTGCAAAATGGCGGCTCTGAGATGTTCTTCGCCGTTTACCCGAATTAGCTTACGCAGGCGTTCAATGGGTGAAAACCAGGCAATGCTCATTTCTATGAAGGAAATGCCCAACGCCACGAAATGCGCTCTCAGCAAGTCATACCGCTGCACTGCGCCGAGCTCGGGAAAGCAAATAGCCAAGTTCGTTTCTGCAATGTGCCGTCGGCGTTTCAAGACTGCGAACAGCAGATGTCCCAGGTACGTGCCGAATGCAAATTGCAGTCGAAGGGGCAAGTAGCTCAACAGTTTAAGCGTCGCCCACAAGGCCCAAGTGGGCCAATAGCGCGGTGCTATGAAACGGCGGAATGAATGGTTATCAGAAGATGCCACGATTGTGCGATCTATTCTTGAGAACTGCGCTTGGCATAGATATCTGGCAACTTATCGGGCCGCCCCTTGAAGCGTTGATGAATCCACCAGTATTGCTCCGGACACTGCGCGATAAACTTTTCAAATTCATGCATGAGACGCCGGGTATCTTCTGCGGCGTCGTCGGTTGGGAAATCTTTCAGTGGTGCGCCAATGGTGGCTATGTACTGTGGACCATCGGTATCGATTCGCCGGCAAAAATACGGCAATACCGTTGCGCCGGTGCTGCGCGCGATGCGACTAATGGCTGTATTGGTCATAGCCGGTACACCGAAAAATGGAATCAGCGCACTGCTCTTGCCTCCATAGCTTTGATCGGATGCATACCAAAAAACGGCATTGCGCGACAATTCTCGAATCATGTCGCGGAGCCCTTCTTTTGGAACCAGATAATCGACACTTCGGCCCCGTCCAGCGGTCATGATTTTGTTCATGAGGGGGTTGCGCTGATTCTTGTACATGCCGCTCAAACGGGGGCAAAACTGCGCAAGCTTCGGGAAGAATATTTCGAAAGAAGTGAAATGCACTGAATAGAGTATGACTCCGCTGCCGAGACTGAGGGCTTTCTCGAGATTTTCAACGCCGTCGATACGCACGTGCTTATCGATGGCTTTAAGAGATCCATACCAACCCATCGCCATTTCAAATACCGACATGCCCAGCGCCTCGAAATGTCTGAGGCCTAATTGCTCGAGCGCCGCGGCAGACTCCTCTGGAAAGCAGGCGCCGAGATTCTGCTCGACTATTCGCCGCCTGCTAGGTATCAGGCGCCGTGTCAGCCGTCCGGCGAACCGGCCCAGAGCCAGCTGCCAGCGCAACGGCAGCAGTACGATCAGCCGCAGCCAGGCAAAAGCCAGCCAAACAAATAAATAGCGAGGGCCAGCGTATTGCTTGTTCCAAAATGAATCTGGTGAGGGCATATAAAAAATTCGAAATATTAGGCTGCAATTCTAACAAGGGTCGCGAAACTAACCGCTATTTATCGTTAAGATGCGGCCGAAAGCTCTAATTCAAGGTTTTGTAATGTCGGACGCTGGCTCGCTCGAGGATGTTGTTTTTGATTTGGGTGGAGTGCTGGTCGACTGGAACCCTCGGCACCTATTTGTTAATCGAATGGGGCTCGATGCCGATGAGGTCGAGCATTTTCTAGCAACTGTCTGCACAACACAGTGGCATCTTCAACTCGACGCCGGCCTTGCTTTCCACGTCGCGCTGACCGAGGTGCTGGAAGCCCACCCAAATTTTGGACCGTGGATCGAGGCTTATGGTGCAGATTGGCCTGGTATGTTCGCAGGTGCCCACAGCGAAACCGTAGAGCAATTGCACAAACTCGCTGAGCAAGGTTTTCGCTTACACGCGCTGACCAATTATCCAGCCGAGCAGATTCGGTTCTTATACGAAAGCTATGACTTTATGGCTAGCTTCGACTCCGTAATCGTCTCGGGGCTGCATCGGTTGGTTAAGCCTGAACCAGAAATATACCGGCGACTGCTGGATACGATTGGTGCCCGAACTTGTCTATTTATCGACGATCGCGAAGAAAATGTCCGCGCAGCTGAGGCACAGGGCATTCAAACCATTCATTTCACGCCGGAACAAGGCTTGAACCGACTCAAAGAATTTGTAGCCGGAAATGAGGTAGCTGGATAGCCTTGAACGCATCGTTCTTCGAGCAGTTCATTGCGCAAAGCCGCTGAATTGATTTAGAGTCAGAGTCCTGTGAAAACCCTAATCGCTATTATCAGTTTGCTCGTGACTTGTATCGCCACGAGCGCCTTTGCCGATACCAACAGCAATGGTGTCGAGCAGGCCGATCGCATCTTGGTGGTAAAGTCCGATCGCAAACTTTACTTGATGCGAAGCGGCAAAGTGCTGCGGGAGATGGATGTATCGCTTGGGCTAGCGCCATCCGGGCACAAGCGCCAGTCGGGTGATTCGCGCACGCCAGAGGGGCTGTATTACTTGGATGCGCGCAATCCGGATAGCGATTTCTTCTTGGCCTTACACGTTTCTTACCCTAACTCACAAGACCGGGCTCGAGCCGCTGCAGCGGGTGTCGATCCCGGTGGCCAGATCATGATTCACGGCATGCCCAACGAGTTAAAGTACGAGGAACAGCGCTACACCGCTTGGGATTGGACAGATGGCTGCATCGCAGTGGCTAATGCAGACATGATTGATATATGGCTCATGACCCCCGACATGACGCCCATAGAGATTCTCCCCTAAGCCCAAATTTACCGATTGGAGACCAGATAGGTGGATGCGCGGATTGCGCCCGAAGGCAGTCTCGAGATTCTCTCTCGGGAGGAAGTCGGTCGACTCAGTGACCACCATGAAGGTGGTTTGTACGAGCTGTGGCGAAAGTGTTCATTGGCAGTGATGAAAACAGATGCCGATGACGATACGCTGCAGATATTGGCCAGAAACAGTGCATTCGACATCTCGGTTGTCCAGCAAGACCGGGGTGTTGCCTTGGACATTCGCAATGCCCCTGATAATGCTTTCGTAAATGGGCGCATGATCCGTGGTATTCGCGAACAGCTATTCGCCGTACTGCGCGATCTGTTGTATGTCGACGATGAAGTACTCAGCCGCAGCCGGTTCAATCTTGTCGATTCTCGCGGCATCACCGATGCGGTTTTTCACATACTCCGCAATGCGCGAACGCTGCAGGCGGATGCGGATCCCCGCATGGTTGTCTGTTGGGGCGGGCATTCGATTGGCC
>JAHEEO010000224.1 GCA_024640665.1 Rhodospirillales bacterium
CCAGTCGTGTGCCGATGTGCTTGCGGAATTGCAGGAACTGATCGGCACTGTGAATCCAGACAATAATTATCGCGGTAGCTTTCAACCTGCGTTAACGCCCGCGGCGCCGTTTGATGATAGCGAGCAGGTTGGCATTTATGCCATTGACGCGTTGGTGCGTCGGTCCGTGCCGTTGCAACAGACGCTGTTGGGCGGTGCATTGGAAGCTGAAACTGTGCGCGAGGCTGAGTCCGCGTAATGGAAACCTTGCTTTCAAATGTCGTGCCTTTCTGGTCAAGCTTCTCCGGCGACCTGCAATTGGTCTTGGTTTCAGCAGCAAAGGTCATCGTTCTGCTGGTTCCACTGATACTCGGTGTCGCGTACTTTACTTATTGGGAACGCAAAATCATTGGTTGGATGCAGAATCGTCTGGGTCCCAATCGGGTTGGGCCAAAAGGTCTGCTGCAGCCATTTGCCGACTTGATCAAAATGTTGTTCAAGGAAGTTATTGTTCCCGCAAATTCCAATCGGTTCCTGTTTGTCATTGCGCCATTGTTGTCCATGGTGCCAGCGTTTGTAGCTTGGGCCGCAGTGCCGATGAGTGATACGTTCGTAGTCGCCGATATCAATGCGGGCCTGCTGTATATCTTGGCGCTGACATCACTTGGAGTTTATGGCGTCATTCTGGCGGGCTGGGCATCCAACTCTAAATATGCATTGCTGGGTGCAATGCGTTCGGCCGCGCAGATCGTCGCTTACGAAATTGCAATGGGATTCGCTTTGGTTGGCGTAGTGATGGCAGGCGGGAGCCTGAACCTTGGTGACATTGTACTGGCCCAGCAGGGCACGAGCATCGCGAGTTGGTTTATATGGCCACTGTTTCCGCTCTTCCTTGTTTACTTTATTTCTGGCGTTGCCGAAACGAATCGTTCCCCATTCGATGTCGCTGAGGGCGAGTCAGAAATCGTCGCTGGTTTCCATGTGGAGTATTCAGGCATCGCCTTCGGTTTGTTCTTCCTGGCCGAATACGCAAACATGATTTTGATTACGGTGCTTACCGTAACGTTCTTCTTGGGCGGCTGGTTGTCACCATTCGCCGGATTGCCTGGATTTGCAGACAGCTGGCTAGCGGCGCCCAGTTTGATCTGGCTGGTCGGCAAAATGTTCATTTTCATGTTCTGCTTTTTGTGGTTCAGAGCAACCTTCCCGCGTTACCGATACGATCAGATCATGCGTCTCGGCTGGAAGGTATTTATTCCGATCACGATAGTTTGGATCGTGGTCGAAGCTTGCATGGTTGCGCTCGGGATCGGGCCTTGGTCCGGAACGGTATAGGGAAGACCGTATGAGTATCGTCAAAACATTTGCGATGACAGAACTGCTCAAGGGCTTGCGGCTCACGCTGAAGAATTTGTTCGTCAAGAAAGTCACCATTCAGTATCCGGAAGAGAAGACGCCGCAATCACCCCGGTTTCGAGGGTTGCATGCGTTGCGGCGTTACCCGAGCGGGCAAGAACGGTGCATTGCTTGTAAGCTGTGTGAGGCTGTTTGCCCAGCTCTGGCCATTACAATTGAATCGGATGTCAGTGATGACGGCACGCGTCGAACTACCCGTTATGACATCGATCTCTTCAAATGCATCTACTGCGGATTTTGCGAAGAAGCATGCCCAGTCGATGCAATCGTCGAAACACGCATCCACGAATACCACATGGAAGCCCGGGGCGAAAACATTATGAGTAAAGATAAGTTGCTTGCAGTGGGCGACAAGTACGAAGCGATGATCGCTGCGGACAAATCTGCCGACGCAGAGTACCGTTAGGTGAAAAGGCGGCTGCCGTGATTACAAGCGCACTCTTCTATACCTTTGCCGCAATTCTCATTGCCGCGGCGTTAGGCGTGATTCTCTCGCGTAATCCCGTTCATTCCGCATTGTTTCTGGTTTTGGCCTTTGTGCAAAGCTCAGTGCTTTGGTTGCTGATTGAGGCAGAATTTCTGGCGATCGTACTCGTCTTGGTTTACGTCGGCGCTGTCATGGTGTTGTTCTTGTTCGTTGTCATGATGCTGGACATTAACGTCGAGGAATTGCGCGAAGGGTTTACTCGCTATTTTTGGGTTGGGGCTGGCGTCGCACTTTTTGTGGTGATAGAAGTGGGCCAAGTCATCTGGTATCGCAGCCAGAATCTGGAATTCATGGTTAGACCGGAATCTTTGCCTGCTGACTATAGCAACACCAAAGAGCTGGGCAGCGTTTTGTATACCGAACATGTTTACGCATTTGAACTTGCGGCAATGCTGTTGCTGCTGGCAATTGTTGCGGCAATCACGTTGACGATGCGCAAACGCCCTGGGTTGAAGGCGCAGGATATTACGCGTCAAGTGTCAGTACGAAGGGAAGACCGGGTGCGCATTGTTAGCATGGATTCGACCAAGGACTAGTAATGATTACGGTTGCTCATTACCTCGTTATCGCTGCGGTGCTTTTCAGCCTTAGTGTGGCCGGCATTTTCATAAATAGGAAAAACGTCATCCTCTTGTTGATGTGTATCGAATTGATGCTCTTGGCGGTTAATTTCAACTTTATCGCTTTTTCGCGAATGCTAGGGGATACGCAGGGTCAGGTTTTTGTGTTCTTCATATTGACTGTTGCCGCGGCAGAAGCGGCAATTGGACTGGCGATCTTGGTGGTGCTGTTTCGCAATACCCAAAGCATTAACGTTGATGACCTCGACGAGTTGAAGGGCTAGCAGTGGAGAACATCTATCTATTGATCGTTCTTTGTCCCCTAGTCGCGGCTGCGGTTGCAGGTCTTTTCGGGCGACAGATAGGACGCAGTGGAGCGCACTGGGTCACGATTATCGGCGTGGCAATCTCATTCGGTTTGTCGCTTTACGTACTGAGTGCGTTGGCTGCGGATGGCGCCGTTGCATTCAACGGCACCGTATACGAATGGGCGACAATTGGTAACATGAGGTTGGAGGTTGGTTTTCTGGTAGACCGGCTAACGGCTATCATGATGACCGTCGTCACTTTCGTTTCGCTTGCAGTCCATGTCTACACGATTGGCTACATGCACGACGACCCCGGCTATCAGCGCTTTTTTAGCTATATATCGCTGTTCACGTTCGCCATGCTTATGCTGGTCATGTCGAACAACTTCCTGCAGCTGTTCTTTGGTTGGGAAGCCGTTGGTGTTGTGTCTTATTTGTTGATCGGCTTTTGGTACAAGAAGCCCACGGCAATTTTCGCCAACATGAAGGCCTTTCTCGTAAATAGAGTAGGGGATTTTGGATTCCTGCTCGGCATTGCGGCCATAGTTTGGGTCACCGGCTCACTGGATTACGCCGTGGCATTTGGGTCTGCCCAGGAAATTGCTGCCCAATCTATGCAGATTCTGCCGAATCGCGATTGGTCGGTGTTGACGGTTGCCTGTATCGGCTTGTTTGTCGGAGCAATGGGTAAGTCGGCGCAAGTCCCGTTGCATGTTTGGCTGCCCGATTCCATGGAAGGCCCGACACCCATTTCTGCGCTGATTCATGCCGCTACCATGGTGACCGCCGGTATATTCATGGTCGCCAGAATGTCGCCGCTGTTTGAGTTTTCTGAAGCGGCTTTATCCATGGTGCTCGTCATCGGTGCCATCACCGCATTCTTTACCGGCCTATTAGGCATCGTACAAAACGATATAAAACGAGTTGTTGCTTATTCAACGCTGTCGCAGCTGGGCTATATGACCGTTGCATTAGGCGCTTCTGCATACGCTGCCAGCATATTCCACTTGATGACGCATGCGTTCTTCAAGGCCTTGCTGTTCCTGGCTGCGGGCTCCGTCATTATCGCGATGCACCACGAGCAAGACATGCGCAAGATGGGTGGATTGCGCAGACATCTGCCAATTACGTATTGGACGTCGTTAATCGGCACGCTGGCATTGATCGGATTTCCCGGATTTTCAGGCTTCTTCTCGAAAGACGCGCTCATCGAAGCGGTGCATGCGTCACAACTGCCTGGCGCAGGCTTTGCCTATTGGTGTGTTCTCTTAGGCGTTTTCGTTACTGCGCTTTACAGCTTCCGGCTCTTGTTCCTGGTGTTTTTTGGCGCAGAGCGGATGGATAAACACACGAGATCACACCTTCATGAATCGCCCTGGGTTGTGACTGGCCCGCTCATCGCATTGGCAATTCCATCGATATTTATTGGTTGGTTCACAATCGAGCCGATGTTGTTTGGCGGCTTCATGAGCGATGCCATATTCGTTCTTGAAGAGCATGATGTTCTGCACGAAGTGGGTGAGGAGTTTCATGGTGCGGCACAGTTCGTGACCCATGCAGTTACGCATTCTGTCGCCCTGTATCTTGCGCTCGCCGGTGCTATCACGGCGTGGTTCTTGTATTTGCGCCGCCCGGAACTGCCTGGTGTGCTTGCTGCAATGCCCGGCTTGAGTACTGTTAAACGAGTGCTCGATAACAAATACGGTTTTGATTGGTTCAACGAAAAAATATTGGCTAAAGCAGCGCGAGTCATCGGCTATGTGCTGTGGGGCATAGGTGACCGCGGCATTATCGACGGGCTGCTCGTAAACGGCAGCGCGCGGGCCATTGGTGCTTTTGCGGGTGTCGCAAGGCGAGTTCAAACGGGCTACCTTTATCACTATGCATTTGCGATTGTGATTGGCCTCGCCGTGTTGATCTTTTGGTTTGTGCTACGGACGTAAGCAGTGAATTTTCCCATCCTTAGCACACTTATTTGGTTGCCCATTGTCGCGGGCATAGTTGTACTTCTTATCGGTTCCGGTGAGCGCGCGCAATTGAGCAAGCTAGTGGCTCTAGCCGCTTCCGTTGTGGTCTTCATCATCAGTATTCCGCTCTACACGCAGTTTGATTCCGGCACTGCACAAATGCAGTTTGTCGAGCAGGCAGAATGGATAACGCGCTTTAATGCGATGTATGCCTTGGGGGTGGACGGTATATCGGTGCCGCTCATCTTGCTCACGACATTTCTAACGCCGTTTATTGTCGTTGCGGGCTGGGAAGTCATTAAAAATCGACCCGCCCAATACCTCGCCGCGTTCC
>JAHEEO010000030.1 GCA_024640665.1 Rhodospirillales bacterium
CGATTCCAATTGCAGTATTTCAAGATCCATCGTGGCGAACGGATGCAGCTTGAGCGGCACCATCGTCTCTTCGGTCATTTCGACCGGGGTCAGCGTCGGCAATGGAACTCTAATCGAGAATGCCGTCGTGTTGCCAGGAGCGCGAATCGGCTGTAACGCAATCATTCGCTCTGCAGTAATCGACGCAGGGTGCCAGATTGAAGATGATGTCGTCATTGCTCCAGGTGCGCCGTATCTAGACGACTATTTCGTTTCTGACAATGGAATTGCGCTGATTACGCCGGACAAACATGCATTCGCGCGCACGGGCGCTCAAGAAAAGCGCAGCGCTGCTTAACGCCGCAGCCATCAGACTGCCGCGATTCGGCATCATCAAGCAGGCAGCGCGCTCCGCCCAGCGGTCTTACTCTGATCCCTGCAGTAAGTGATTGAGGTGTTTCCACATATCATGGGCCTGCATTTTCGCGATTTCCTTCGAATGGGCTTGACCAGACTCAATATCCTTGAGCTTCGTCTCGAGTCGATCGCGATGAAATTTGATCTGATCAAGATCGACGTCCTGCAATTCCCGATCGACAACACTGGCGGCCTCCAGTTTCACGATTCGCTGATCCGCTTCCGCAAGCCCCATCCTCAGCAATTCCAATTCATCGGCATCTGCGCTCTTATCGGGCAATATGGGTGAGCCTGCGTGATTGTGTTCGCCAATCAATGTGAACCGTAGGCGATTCATCGTATCGTCGGAGCCGTGACAACAAGCTTCCTCGGCCAAGTGCTCGTAGAAGTCGTGCAAGTCCTTGTCTCGATGGTGGACAAGGTCGTATTTGGCGTCGATTTCAAGCTCGGCACCCAGCCAGTCATCCACCGGATCCCCATGATTGAAACCGCGTTCTAGGGCACGGAAATAAGCCGCCTTGGCGATCATTTGCCGGCGCTCCTGCGGGCTTATCCGTTTCTTGGTTGACACCAGCCGCTCTCGGTTAGGGATTTACGGGTTCATTTTGAAGCAGCTCACCCAGCTTCAATATAGGTATATGCACGGATCAAGTTAGGTACTGTAACAAAATCTCGCAAACATGAAATGCCCCCATGAACCAAGCACCTCGCAGCGAGGCCTTTGCTATAGTCCAGCTACAACTTCAGGCCTAGCGCGAGCTCAACGATACTTGCATCGTATGCATCGAATTGATCTTCTGTGTAGTCAAGGTTTCGATAGTTGACCTGCAGTTCATAACGATCGGTTAAAGCCACTCTTAGAAAGGCCCGCAAATCGTCTCTATCAAGCGAATAACTTCCCCGATTCTGATAAGTGCGAATATCGCCGCCCACTGTGTAGCGATCGTTCAGTGACCAGCTCGCTGATACGTTTCCAAACGTTGAATCTGCCTGATAAGCAATCGAGAACAAGTCTTGGCGAGTGCCTGCCGTCACTAGTTGCGAAATTTCGCGCGCAACGTCCACCGCGCCCAACCCCGCAGACACACTGAGCCCCGCTTTGCTGTAACTGATGCTCAAGTCAGTCTGCTCAGTGTCTGCCAACCAACCGGACGTATCATTCTCGACATCGGTCCGCCGATGGCTACCGACGAAAGCAATTCCGTTGCTCCAGCGCTGCCGCAGGCGGAACTTGTAACGCTGGCTTGCGCTGGGGGTTGCCAGCGTGAATGGTTGATCGATGCTGTTGTCTTCAAGACTGACCGTTACTTCTAATCCGCTGTCGGCGCGATACAGGAGCCTCGCGAAGTAGCCATCGCGATCAGTGCTGCGGTTTTCTGACGCGACAGACGCACCGAGAGAGTGACCAAACCATGCATCTCGAGATTCAGTAGACCACCCCGTAGCAACGATAACGTTGCTTCGAATGGCAAACTCAACGCCGATCTCATACCCATCGGTATCGATCTGTGTTTGTCCGGTACCCTGATCCAATCCAAAAACAATTCCACCGTCCTGGTCCAGCGAGCTGCTGCGAACCCCACCGATGAGACGGACGCGCTCGCCTAGCGAGTAGGCCACGTCCACCGATGCATGCCCGAGCTCTCGCTGGACACGTGCTGGTCCACTCGTGGCAGTCACGAGCGGAGCGCCGGAAAAATCAGTGCCTAGCGACTCTTCTCTCGCTCGCATATCAAGTTCAATGTCTTCCCGGTGCACGGATGTCTTAATGTTGAGCCGGGAACTGGGATCTGCCAGCACAGTCAATGTATGGCCTCGACTGTCGTAGTCATACGATTGATCGAGCCGAAAGAACTGCAACTCCGCGAGATCGGTGACATTTTGACCCGCAGAGGCGCCAGGCAGAAACAGCTCGCTCGCATTCTCAAACTGACCCAATTGCTCATCGAAAATGATGGTTACGTTTTCGAAAGCATGGCGCAGACCGATATTCAGCGTATTCAGCGATTCATCCAACGGCCGTTCAAATTCAAACTCATCTCGCGCGATATCCAGCGTTGTTGTACTGTCACCCGAGCGCGTTTGATGCTGCAAGCCCAGCATTAACTGGGTGGCCGGCGAAATGTGAATGTCCAGCGCCGCGCTGTCGCGAACTCTTACAAAATCGAAGCGATGGAAATCGCCACCGGTCGATCCGCTTACGCTTGCCAGCGCAACGGGCAAGATCGTGTCTTCGTAATAGTACTCAGAGCGCCGATGATCGAGCTTGAGGTTATAGACGCCGTATTTGCGGGCGCCAAAATGGACACTCTCAAATGGATCGCCGCCCAAATTATTGGCCTGCAGCTCCATCCGATCGATGGCTTGATCGCTGCCGTTAGCGGGTATGTAGCTAAAATCTGCATTGAGAAGCCGGACACCATCGTCGAGATTCACATCTTCGCGGAATTTTGCCGGGGTGCCTGAAACATCCACACTGCGCACGCCCAAACTGACCGATCCCGACAACGGGCCACTGGCATTGGGCTGGGCAAAACAAGGCATCGCACTGCACGTCAAGCCGAGCAGCAGGTATATGCGTACTGTCATCCCTGCCCCCCTCATTTCAAAAACAGCGGATCGAAGTTCGACCCATGGATGGTTGAGTGGCAGTTCGTGCATTGAGTGTCCAGCCCAAACCGCACAGGCGCTACAGGGCTGAAACCACTGTGGAACTGCGGCACTGCCGCATGACACGTAAAACAGAGCTCGCCGACACGCTGGTGAGAAAGCATGTGGCGGTTCGGGGAACCGTGCGCACTATGACATGCCGTGCAGCCTTCGATGCGCGATGCCTGATGCTCAAAGACAAATGGGCCGCCTTTATCGGTGTGGCAGTCAATGCAGGCTTCTTGTTTGAAACCGCCGAGCAGCGTGCGACTCTGCGGACTATGAGGGTCATGGCATGAAGCACAGTCGAGAACGCCTTCGCGAAGGCGATGGCGTTCATTGAAGGCGAAATCCGTAACAGATTCGGTATGGCAACCCGCACACAATTGCGTAACCTCACTGAGGCGATCGCCCCCCGGGACAGTCACAGGTCCTGCGCGCAGCAGAGCTTCAGCACCGCTGGCGTGCGCATGCTGACTATGACAACTGGTACACGTCAGGCCCGCCAGGGCGTGCTCACTGCGTTGAAAATCAGGATGGGTCGCCCGGTGACAGTTCAGACACGTATCATTTATTTCCTGCGTAGATTCGGAACGAAATCCGAGGACGGTGCCCAGTGAGCCGCCGCCGCGAATGTGCTCGGTAACATCGCCATGACAGCCCACACAGCTCAGCATGACGCCAGTGTCCTGCTGCCATTCGGGCAAATCTAATGCCGAATGCGGATTTGCTTCGCCGGACTCGAACTTATCGCGATGACAGGCCCGACACAAAGTCGTTGTTTGCACAAGTTGGTCTCTATCCAGCGTCTGAGCGTTGCCGGCTTGGTTGCCGAACAACAGCATCAGTAGCAATACCACGGCAATAACGACTTTGAACACTTCCAGCCTCACATACATAAGTGCGCGCATAATGGCTGATGTTACACTCCCGCGACTATTGGTAAATTCACCTATCCTTTGGATCGCTCGCTTGGCCGAATTATTGCCGCATCATTGGCCGCGGCTGGTATTGGCATCTGGAACGTGGGCAGTCAACTGGCCAACGCGCCCGTTATATTGCCCAATGTATGGCAGTTGAGCTTTCTGCAGAACGTCGATTTACCGCTTGATAGCATCGCTTGGCAAATACTCGCTGGCGCATTGTTCTTCGCGCCTTTGCTCACCACATCACTCATCGTTTCTCGTTTATGGGCCGAGACTTTTGCCCGAATGCGCGGGCGGCCGCTAGATACCGGGTGGATATACGCCGCTTGGCTCTATACGTTGCTTTTACCGGCATCGATGCCTTTATATTTTGCGGCTTTGGGCCTTACTTTCGGATTGATCTTTGGTTGCCACGTTTTTGGCGGAACAGGTCGCTACATCGTCAACCCGGCATTGCTAGGCATTGTGTTTTTGCTGGTTGCCTACCCCGACTTGCTCGGCGATTCTCATTGGCTGCCGGGCGTCGACGCGCCTTCCACTTGGGCAGCCGTCGCGACAGAGTCTGTTGCGGCCAGCGGACCGAATGCTGAACTCGCTTGGTTGCCGGTTTTGCTCGGGCAACAGGTCGGTGCAATGGGTGCCGGATCCGCCGCTGCGTGCCTGTTGGGAGCACTCATACTGATTATCAGTGGTGTGGCCTCCATTCGCATGGTTGCCGGCGCCGTTATCAGCATCGGCTTGCTTGCGGGCTTAACCGAGGGGCTGAATGGGCACTGGCATCTGGCGCTAGGCAATTTTGCATTTTGCTTAGCGTTTGTGGCAACGGACCCAAGCATCAGGCCGCAGACTAAAGCCGGTAATTGGGCTTTCGGCATGCTCTTCGGCTGCCTGGTACTTGCCATACGCACCGCAAACCCGCAACACCCGGAAGGCAGCTTATACGCCCTGCTACTGGCCTCGCTCTGTATTCCGCTGCTGGACTACGTCGCGAATCTCGCACTTCAACCCTCCGGCAACAAGACAACAAAACTCCATGGCTGAGCGTGAATCTATTGGCCGAACATTGCTCGTTGCAGGCGGCGTTGCCTTAGTTTGTTCGCTTATCGTTTCCAGCACTGTGTATTGGCTACGCCCGATTCAACTCGCCTATCGATCACTAGATCAAAATTTCGCGATTATCGTAGCCGCTGGCCTGGCAGCACCCGATGCAACACTGCCAGACAGCGAAGTGGTCGAACGCTTCTTGCGGCTCGAGTCCAGATTGATTGATCTGGACTCCGGCACCTATGCCGAACAGAGCAGCCTCACGGCGCAGACGTACGACTTCCAAGCGGCTGCAGACAATCCCGCGCAAAGTCGCGAAATTTCCAAGGTGGAGGATATTGCTGGACTCGGCAGACGCCCTGACCTGATGCCGGTTTATATCTTAAGAACGGGCGAGACCATCGATCGGGTTGTACTACCGATATACGGCCGCGGCATGTGGTCGACCATATACGGCTACCTGTGCATAGAGGGCGATCTGCTCACGGTCGCAACTGTGCATTTTTATGAACACGGTGAAACGCCAGGTATTGGTGATCGGATTCAGGATCCGGCCTGGATTGCCCGCTGGGTCGGCAAGCGTATATACGCTGACGATGGCACCCTTACCCTGCGAGTTGGCACCGGCGGAGTTGGCAGCGGCGCGTTTGCGCCGGTCGACGCAATCACCGGCGCAACAGTAACTGTTACGGCAGTCGATAAATTTGTCCGGTATTGGTTGGGCGACGCCGCCTATGGTCCATTTCTCGCCAATCTTCGCAACGAGCTGAATTAGGCAAATGAATTGAACCTCAGCTCGACATATAGAAAGGTCTTTCTCGACCCGCTGGTCGACAACAACCCCATTACATTGCAGGTACTCGGCCTATGCTCTGCCCTCGCGGTCACGAGCCAATTGCTGCCGGCAATCATCATGAGCATTGCCGTTATTGCCGTGCTCGCTTTCGCGAACGTTGCTGTGAGTTTGCTGCGCCACGTCATGCCGCGGAGCATCCGACTCATCATTGAAGTCACGCTCATCGCTTCCGCCGTCATCGTCGTCGACGAATTCCTGAAGGCATTCTTTCCAGAAGTATCAACCGTTCTTTCTGTATTTGTCGGACTCATAATCACCAACTGCATCGTGTTGGCACGCGTCGAAACCTTTGCGATGCATAACAACAGTTTTTCGAGCCTGCTTGATGGCATAGCCAACGGTTTGGGGTACAGCTGGATCTTGCTCACAGTCGCGAGTCTTCGTGAGTTGTTTGGCTCTGGATCTCTGCTTGGATACTCGGTGCTGCCCATGGCCGAAGCTGGTGGATGGTATGAGCCCAACCAACTAATGCTATTGACGCCAAGCGCATTCTTCATCATCGCTGGCCTCATCTGGCTGATTCGCACAGTGCGGCCAGCAGCAATTGATCAAAATGTTGTAACCTCAGCTTCAAACGCGGAACCGAATCAAGATGGCAACTGAACTTGCAACCATCGTATTTCGCAGCGTTTTTATCGAGAATCTAGCGCTCAACTTTTTGCTTGGCGTGTGCACTTACATTGCTGTTTCGCAGCGGGTTGAAACGGCGTTCGGACTAGGCGTTGCCGTAACCCTCGTGCAGACGTTGACGGTTCCGATCAATAACGTCATTTATCGACAACTGCTCTCCCCGGGCGCTCTCGACTGGCTCGGCCTGGAGGCGCTCGACCTGACATTCCTGCGGTTTATCGCATTCATTGGCGTAATCGCGGCGTTCGTACAAGTTTTAGAACTCGTGCTCGAGCGTCACTTTCCTCGATTGGAGCAGGCGCTTGGAACGTACTTGCCATTACTCACCGTCAATTGCGCAATTCTGGGCGCATCGCTTTTCATGGTTCAGCGCGATTACGGTTTCACGGAGAGCGTCGCATTCGGCTTCGGTAGTGGAGCCGGCTGGGCATTAGCCATTGTATTGTTTGCCAGCATACGCGAACGCTTGAAGGAATCCGAAGTGCCCGATGGACTGCAGGGACTGGGAATTGCCTTCATCGTAACCGGCTTGCTTGCTCTGGGCTTCGTCGGCCTTAGAGGTATCGAATTCTAATGTCGGTGGCTTTAGAGATGCTGAATCAGATTCTTGTACCTGCCGTTATATTCACTGCCATGGTGTTGCTATTAAGTGGCTTTGTACTGCTGGCGCGTCACTACCTTGAACCGACAGGCAGCGTCATTGTAAATGTTGATGGCGAACGCTCGCTTGAGGTCAACGTCGGTGAAATGCTGCTTTGGAGCCTGGCACGCAACGGCATATATTTGCCGGCGGCCTGCGGAGGCCGCGGAACCTGTGGACAGTGCCGCATTACGGTTCTTTCCGGCGGCGGTACGCCGTTATCTGCAGAAGCTGCGCATATTGGTCCACTGGATGCCTCGGCGGGCATACGGCTGGCTTGTAAGGTGAAAATTCGTGAGGCGATGCGTATCGCATTGCCGAAGTCGACGCTGAGCGCAAATCACTGGGATTGCGTCGTCGAGTCGAATCGCTGTGTCTCAACGTATATGAAAGAACTGGTGCTTAAACTGCCTGCTAACGAACGCATGACATTTCGAGCAGGCGAATACGTCCTGCTCGAAGCTCCGGCTGGACACATCCGCTTTCGCGACATGGATATTGATGATCAGTATTTCGGGGAATGGGAAGCCAATGGACTGTTCGACCTGGAAACGGTAATAGACGCCCGGACGGTGCGTGCATATTCGCTCGCAAATCCACCGCAGCAAAACGATCGAATTGTTCTCGTCGTCAGAATTGCGACGCCGCCGAGCAACGCACCGACCGCCCCGCCGGGATGCGCCTCGTCATATATTTTCAGCCTGGTGCCTAACGACACCGTCGCGATTTCAGGACCATTCGGCGATTTTCATGTCAATGAAAGCGACCGGGAGATGGTCTGCATCGCTGGAGGTGCAGGTATCGCGCCGATTAGATCCATTGTTCTCGATGAGTTAGCGAAAGGATCGCGCCGTAAGATGAGTTTATGGTATGGGTCCAGAACCATAGCCGATCGCTGTTACCAGGATGAGTTTACGAAGCTTGCTCAACGATACGACAACTTCGAATTCAATATAGCCATATCGACCATTGAGCACAGCCAGGAATGGCAAGGTTACCGGGGTTTCATTCATAGCGTCGTTTACGAACAGTACCTGCGCAACCACCCAACTCCGGAACAATTGGAGTATTATCTTTGCGGTCCACCGCTGATGAGTGCGGCTGTAGTCGAGATGCTCGTAGCGTTAGGCGTGGACAAGAACAACATCTATTTTGACGATTTCGGCTCATGATGCTTTTTGTTGTTTGCCTGTTGTGTTTCTGTCTGGCCATGGCCGGCATGGCCGTTGGTGTGATCGTCGGTCGCAAACCACTCGTTGGCCGCTGCGGCCAGGAAGAAAATTGCCACTGCAGGCGGTCGTTGTGACGACCGTGCCGCTGCGCGTGTGCGACTACATGACTGTAAAGCTGCATACCGTTCCACCCGATACCGAAATAACTCAGGTCGTGCAGCTTCTTATCGACCTGGATATTTCCGGCGTGCTGGTTACCGAGGAATCGGACGTTCTATTGGGCATTCTGACAGAGCGAGACTGCATCGCCGTGGCAACCCAGGCCAGCTACTACGATGATCGGGGCGGCCCGGTCAGCAAATTCATGTCTACACCGGTTGAAACTTGCGCACCGAATGACAATCTCATTGATGTGGCCGTCCGAATGGCAGATTCGCCATACCGACGATTTCCAGTAGTTGATGAGCGCCGCCTGGTAGGATTGCTAAGCCGTCGTGACGTCATGCGTGCATTGGCCCATGGGTCCTGGTTCGGCACTTCTAAATAGTGCACTCGAGTGCAAGAGGCAAACTATGAATCGAACATTCGCAATGATAATTCTGCTACTAGGGACGTTTGCTGCGCAGGCCGATGAAGTAGCGCAGTCTTGCCAAGCATGCCACAAAGATGGGCTGTCGCTGCATCAATGGGAAGCCAACTTGTTAGCGATGCGCATTTTGCAGATGCGCGACGGCACGGCGGCGCATGTCGTGCCAATTGCAAAACTCAGTGACGAAGAAGTCGCGGCCCTCGCCGCCGCATTGACCGCCCGTTAGGCGCAGCGCACGCAATTATCAATTCAAGCCGAATGCGCGGTCGAAATAGAGCTAAACCACCCGCTCCGCCTGCATAGTTTTTCGAACTCGACTGCCAGCAGTACGCATGACCCAAGGCCGAAACAAATGGCCAGATAGCTCAGCGGCAGCGGTTCGGTATGGAAAATCGTATTGAAGACCGGTACATAAATCACTACCAACTGCAGCACAACTGTGATCGCGATGGCGGCCAAGAGATGGGGATTGCTGAAAAGCCCAACACTCGCCAGCGACTGTATGCGGGACCTGACGGCCAGCGCCTGAAACAGCTGAGCAAATACCAGCACGGTAAATACCATCGTTTGCCAATGCGCCGGCGCGCGTTCATAGGCCCAGCCTTGAGCCGCCAGGGAAAGCAAACCAATCAGCAGGCCGACCCAGAGAATATGCTGCCACATGCCGCGCGAAAAGATGCTCTCATCGGGTGAGCGCGGCGGCCGATTCATGATGTTTTTCTCAGCGGGCTCTGCCGTAAACGCAAGCCCGGGCAATCCATCCGTAAGCAAATTTACCCACAATATGTGAATGGGCAGCAACGGGATCGGCAAGCCTAGCAGGGGCGCCAGCAACAGCGTCCATATTTCTCCGGCATTACTCGTTAGCGTGTATTTTATGAACTTGAGGATGCCGTCGAATACCCTGCGACCCTCTTCAACGGCCGCGACAATTGTCGAAAAGTTGTCATCCAGAAGCACCATGTCTGCGGCTTCGCGGGCAACCTCTGTTCCGCGCTCCCCCATCGCAACGCCGATTCCCGCTCGCTTCAACGCGGGTGCATCGTTGACGCCGTCGCCGGTCATCGCCACAAACTCGCCCACTTCCTGCAGCGCCTGAACAATGCGAATTTTCTGTGCCGGGTCGACGCGCGCATAGACCTTTGTGGACCGCACTTGAGCTTGCAGCGCTGCATCATCCAATGCGGCCAATTGAGCCCCCGTAATCACCGGCGCATCCCGGTCGGTAATGCCCAGCTGCACAGCGATATTAAGCGCCGTTTTGGGATGATCGCCGGTAATCATGACAGGAACGATGCCGGCCGATTTGCAGGCCGCGACTGCTTCGGCAGCCCCTTCGCGCGGAGGGTCCAACAGTCCTATCAAGCCGAGAAAGCTTAGTTGCTGTTCCAATGCTTGCGCCGATCGCTGCTCAGGCACCTCCGCAAACTCTCGATACGCAATGGCGAGGACACGATTGCCATTCGCCGCAAGCTCCGCGGCGGCCTCGATCACTGCCTGCTTTTCGAATGCTCCAAGACCGGAGCCTCCCAACGCGTTAGTGCAGATCTCGAGAAGCACTTCGGGCGCTCCTTTTACGTATGCGACCGCGCCCTCCCCGGCTGCATGCAATGTCGTCATTAATTTGCGTTCTGAATCGAAGGCTAGATCTGTGACGAGTGGATATTTCACCGACAGCGCCTGCTTGTGGAATTCTGCGTTTTCGGCCGCAGCATGCAGCGCCAGTTCGGTCGGGTCGCCGGACAACTCACCGGAACCGTCGTCGACGGTATTGTTTAGGGCTAATGCAGCACCAAGATGTGCCCACAACGGGTTGTCGACATTCGCATTCTCGATAGCCTCATGAAGTTGCCCATCGGCGTACACGCGTTCGACGCTCATTCGGTTTTGAGTGAGCGTCCCGGTCTTATCCGAACAAATAAAAGTCACTGAACCGAGCGTTTCGACTGCGGCTAGGCGGCGAACCAGCGCTTTTCTGTGTCCCAACCGGCGGGCACCGAGTGCGAGCGATATGGTCGCAACTGCCGGCAGTGCTTCCGGCACCGCTGCCACTGCGAGACTGATGGCCGTTAAAAACATGATGACCGGCATTTGCCCCTGCGCAATGCCAATCGCGAAAATGATCGCGCATATACAAATGACGACAATCGCCAGCTGCTTGCTGAATACTGCAAGTCGATGCTGCAGCGGCGTCTTGACTGCTTTTTGTTTACTCAACAGTGCCGCAATTTGGCCAATTTCAGTGTTTTTACCGGTACTGACGACCACGCCTTTTGCTTGCCCGCGGGTGATCGGCATGCTCTTGAATGCGATGTTCGCGCGATCGCCGACACCCAGTTCCGCCGCTTCGATAGGATCGGCGTTTTTTTCAACGGGCTCTGACTCTCCGGTCAGCGTAGACGCATCTACCAGCAGTCCAGTCGTATCAACAAGACGGATATCCGCCGGGACGACATTTCCGGCTTGCAGCTGCACCAGATCGCCAGGTACGAGTTCATCGGCCCGAATGAGTTGGGGTTGCCCATTTCGAATGACGTATGCCTCAGCCGGCGATAGCTTCCGCAGTGCCGCAAGCGCTTTTTGTGCACGGGCTTCCTGAATAAAACCAATGACGCCATTGAGCACTACGATGACTAGAATGGTTAAGGTGTCGGCCAATTCGCCTAGCAGCCCTGAAACAAGCGCCGCTACGAGCAAGACAACAATCATGATGTCCGAAAACTGGGCCCACACCATTCGCCAGAGACTATTCTCGAGCGATTCCTCCAGCGCATTCGGGCCATAGACACTTTGCCGACGCGTTACTTCGAGGTCGTCCAAGCCCATCTCAGCGTCGCAACCAAGTTCGCGGAGGACGCTTGGAACCTCCATTTGGTGCCAACGCGCTGTATCGATCTGCGTTGATTCGCCCCGGGCCGGGCCTAAGTCAGTCAATTGGCAAGACTCCAAGCCTGAATTTCAATCAGCAGGTGCCCGTTAGAGCAGGAAAACGAATGCAGTCGCGATTCCGGCGTCAGCTGGATCATCAACTGATGCAGATTATCGCTTTAGTCGAACTCGAGTTCCCGCGAGAAGAACGGCAGAACGTCTTCTAAGAAACGAGCGGCGACGCGATTTACGTGATCGCCTTCGTAAAGCTCGAACGTGTGCTCCACACCGAGCCGAGTTAGCGCGGCGTCGAGCCGCTTATTGTCCGCGCTCAATCCGTCAGCATCGCCGACGTCAATGTAAATAGCAGTGTACTGCTTGAGGTTCGGGACATACTGATCGACCATGACCAGCGGTGAATTCGAAATCCACTTGGCCTGGACGAGCGGCTGTGCCTCACCGTCTTCATAAGGCCAGTCAAAATACCTTGTCGCCCGATTGGGGTTAGGCGCCCAAGCGGCCGCCTGCGCAGAGAGTACGTTTGCGAATCCGCCATTTGGGGCTGGCGCGTCGCCGCGCTCGGCGATCTGGGCTGCGATGCGTTCCTGCGACGGGGCCTGATTCATCAGGCAACACGAACTCATCGCAAAGAGTGCGCCGAAGGCTTCCGGATGTTTCATACCGATCCGCACAGTGCCATAGCCGCCCATTGAGTGCCCGCCAAGGCCACGACTGTTGCGGTTCGCTATCGTGCGGTAATTCGCATCGATGTATTTGACGAGATCCTCGGCAACATAGCCTTCCCAGTCTCCGGTAGTCAGCGAGTTCGAGTACATACTCCCGCTATAGACCGTGTAAGCGTCCGGCAGGACGATGATTGTTTCTTGAGCACCGTTTGCGATCGCAGTGTCCGCAGCGCCGGGCAAGCTCACGAAGTTCACGAAGCGTTCCGCAGTTAGCCCATAGCCATGCAGGAAGTAGACGACTGGATAGCGCCGCGCCGGCTCCTCACCGTAGCTGGGCGGCAGGTAGACAATTACGTCGCGGGTGGGGTCATCGCCTTCGAGGTTGCCCACCAGCGATGGTCCGTGGACCTTGATGCGCTGCAGCGCACCCATGGGCATATCGCCGGAAGGCTGCGCGTTAAGCGAATTCGCCAAGCACAATGCAATACACACCGAGACTAAGGTCGAAACCATCTTTTTAAGCATTCTGGAGTCTCCCATTGTTGGGCGGGGTTGATCGCGATGTCATGGGCGCCGCCGCGTGCGTCGGGCCTGGCTGGCCTTGTTGCAGCGAAAAATCCCTATTTCGTGCGGCAAAAATCCAGGCATGGAGGGTATTTGAAAATTGGAGCGGGAAACGAGACTCGAACTCGCGACCCCGACCTTGGCAAGGTCGTGCTCTACCAACTGAGCTATTCCCGCTTCGATGAGGGCCGCATTCTAAATCAGAGCTGCCGCGCCGTACAGTCCGAAGTAGCCTATTAGCGCTCAATTACGCCTCAATCCTTACTGGTCAGTATCGGCCAGGCTGCCCGCAAGTAATCCAACATCGACAATATGGTCAACACAGCCGCGGCCAGCAAGCAGACTTCGCCGATAGTGTAGATAGGCAGGCCCAACAGTTCGTGCTGATAGAGCAACAGGCTAATCCCCACTATCTGCGCCGTTGTTTTCAGCTTACCGATCATACTGACGGCCACGTGGGCGCGCTCACCCACCTCGGCCATCCACTCACGCAGGGCCGATACGGTGATTTCTCGACCGATAATGATGGCAGCCAATATCGCTATCAGCGCGCTCGGATCAGCCTGTACGACCAACACCAAGGCCGTCGAGACCATCAATTTGTCAGCCACTGGGTCAAGAAAAGCGCCGAATTTCGACATTTGATTGAGTTTTCGCGCGAGATAGCCGTCCAGATAGTCAGTGATACCAGCCAAGACGAAAACGAGCGCTGCAGCGGGACGCGCCCATGAGTACGGCAATAAGAACAGTGCGACCACCAGTGGAATTACCACGATGCGGATCAACGTCAGACTATTTGGCAAATTTAACTGCATGACTCCGCTTCGACTATCCGTTATTGAACCGAGCATATATGCGCTCGGCCAGCTGGCGTGAAATACCCTTCACCCGCGCCAAATCGTCAACGCCGGCTCGGGCTACTGCCTGCAAGCCACCAAACTGCAGCAATAACTCACGCCTGCGTTTGGGACCCAGACCGGCCACATCCTCCAGCGGCGACTGAACCTGGCGCTTCTGCCGTTTGGCTCGATGCCCCATTATCGCAAACCGATGCGCTTCGTCACGCAATTGCTGGATGATATGCAAAGCGGGCGAACTCGCTGCGAGTCGCAACTCCTTACCGTCGTAATGCAGGGTTTCCCGGCCGGCCTTTCTGCCGAGACCCTTTGCGACGCCGAGAACTGCAATATCCGCACAATTCAACTGCGACATTACCGTGTGCGCACGCGCCAACTGCCCTGGCCCGCCATCAACAATCAGCAGATCCGGGCGCGGTGCATCGCCATTCGCCACGCGCTTCAGTCGTCTTGTCAGCACCTGTTCCATTGCGGCGTAATCATCTCCGGGCGTGATGTCGGTTACATTGAAGCGTCGATAGTCCGACTTTAACGGACCCTCAGCACCGAATACTACGCACGATGCGACGGTTTCGCTGCCTTGTGTATGGCTGATATCGAAGCATTCCAGCCGGCTCGGGCTCTGTTCGAGGCCCAATACCTCGGAGAGGCTGTCCAACTGCGCTGCTACGGTCGCGTTAGAACGATTGCGAATGGCCGCGCCATGCTCGGCATTCGTCGTTGCCATTTCCACCAATTTCGCTCTATGTCCACGAACGCGCCAACGGACTTCGACCTTGCGTCCAGCGCGCTCGCTGAGCAATGCGCCGATGGCTTCCGCTTCCGGCACTTCCATGTTGAGCAGAATTTCCCGTGGCGCCTCGCGTTCGGCGTAATACTGCAAGACGAAAGCACGCAGCACCTCTTCAGCTGTGGCATCGCGGACATGCTGCGGGAAGAAATTCCGGTTACCAAGGGATCGTCCGCCCCGAAAATACGTCACTGCGACGCAAAAAATCGCCTGCACTTGAACGACACACACGACGTCAAAACTTCCACCTGAGCGGGACACGATCTGCTCAGTTTGAATACGATTCAGTTCAGCCAACTGGTCCCTGTACTTGGCAGCCCGCTCAAACTCCAAGGCTGCCGAGGCTGCCTCCATCCGCGCGCCCAGCGACTTGGCCACGGCCTCGTTGCGCCCTTCCAAGAACAGCATGGCGTCACCGACATCCTGCGCATATGTTTGCGAATCGACTAATCCAACGCACGGACCGGTACATCGCTCAATCTGATACTGCAGGCATGGGCGGCTGCGATTCGCAAAATAAGACTCCTCGCAGCCGCGCACTCGAAATAGCTTCTGCAATTGATTGATCGTGCTGCGCACGGCGCCGGCACTTGGATACGGTCCATAGAGCTTGCCGCTGACCCGACGCGAACCTCTATAAAACGAAATTCTGGGAAACGGATGGTCGGTATCGATGCGTATATATGGGTAGCTCTTGTCGTCTCGCAGCATCACGTTAAACCGCGGTTGATGCTGCTTGATCAAATTATATTCAAGCATCAGCGCTTCAGTTTCAGTTCGCGTGACAGTCACTTCAACGTCGGCCAGCGTGCGCAGCATGGCGATCGTTTTTGCATCGTGCGCCTTGCCGCGGAAATAGCTGGTCACGCGTCGACGCAGATTGCGCGCTTTGCCTACGTAAACAATCACCCCGTTCGCATCGATCATGCAATACACGCCAGGGCGCTGGGTCAGATCGCGCAACAGGGGTTCTGGATCGTAGGCCGTCATTGTGCTTCGGCTATGCCGTTTTCTCGTCAAGTTTCATTGCGCGCCGCATCTCTCGCTGCCTGAACGACGGCCGTAAACATTGCTTCAGTAAGTCTGCGTGTCTGCGTGTTATAGCGACTGCAATGATAGGAGTCGAACAATGTGCAGTCGTCCGCGAGCATATGCCGCCTGCCGTGTCCAAACGGAAATCCCGAAAGTCGCAGATCGAAAGCACGTAACACAGCGCGATGGGCTATTGAGCCCAAAGCAAGCACGACCGCGTTGCTCGGCAATGACCGTAATTCCGCCCGCAAATAGGCGTTGCAGGTATTCGCTTCTGCCGTCGTAGGTTTGTTCTGCGGAGGCAGACACTTCACAGCATTGGTGATCCGGCAGCCAAGCAGCCGGAGACCGTCGTCAAGTGAAGTCGACTGCGGAAGAGTTGCCAGATCGCAGGCATGCAACGTCTTATAAAGCAGGATTCCGGCGAAATCTCCGGTGAATGGACGACCCGTTGCATTGGCGCCGTGAGTACCCGGCGCGAGGCCGACAATCAGCAGCCGCGCTTTAGGATCGCCGAACGCGGCAACCGGCGCATTGTGATAGTTCGGATGCGTTTCTCGCAGCCCTGCAAGATGCCCGGCAAGTCTTGGACACAACGTGCACTGCGGATCGAAGCTCGCCGACATGACTGGATGCTCACGCCTCAGATCGCGGAGCTGTCACCCATTCGTCGCACAACCGCCTCTGCGAAACCGCGCGTATCAAGCATAGTGACGCCTTCCATCATGGCGGGCCCTTCGTCCGAGGCAGGCTCATTGACATACAGGCCGCGCATCGATTCCCTTATTACTGCAAGATCGAACGTCAGTTCCCGGTGAAAAATAGCGTTCGTTACGCCATTTAGAATGAGATCTGCGGCTTCTGGCCAAGCCATGTAACGCAGCATCATTTCGGCAGAAAGGATCAGTGATCCTGGGTTCGCGACGCCCTTACCCGCGATGTCCGGCGCAGTACCGTGGGTCGCCTCAAACACCGCATATCCGTCGCCGATATTTGCCCCCGGCGATATGCCAATGCCTCCCACCAAAGCCGCTAATGCGTCCGATATGTAGTCGCCGTTGAGATTTAGTGTTGCGATAACTTCATACTGCCCCGGATTGAGAATAATCTGCTGCAAGAAGTTGTCGGCAATGACATCTTTGATAATGATTGAGCGTTTAGTCTTCGGGTTGCGCAATGTCAGCCAAGGCCCGCCATTAAGCGGCTCGGCTCCGTAGCGTTCACGCGCAAGCTCATAACCCCAAGCAAGAAACCCACCCTCGGTAAATTTCATGATATTGCCCTTGTGCACCAGGGCAACGGATTCATGGTCGAACTCGATGGCGTAGTCGATCGCCTTGCGGACAAGCCGCTGCGAACCCTCACGCGACACCGCCTTAATTCCAATGCTAGAACTATCCGGAAACCGGATTTGGTCGACTCCTAGTTCGGTCTGAAGGAAGGCTATTAATTTCTGCGCCTGCGGCGACTCCGCTGGCCATTCGATGCCGGTGTAGATGTCTTCCGTGTTTTCGCGAAACACCACGGCGTCGACGCTGTCGGAGACCTTGGAAGTCGTCATGACACCATGAAAATACCTGACCGGCCGCACGCATGCATAAAGGTCCATATCCTGCCGAATCGCTACATTGAGCGAACGAATACCGCTGCCGGTTGGCGTTGCAAGCGGGCCTTTGATAGAGACGACGAATTCTTTCAGCGCCCGAAGCGTTTCATCGGGCAGATATTGCTCGGGTCCGTATTGCGCAACCGCGCTCGTTCCGGCAAATACCTCCATCCAAGCGATCGCGCGCTGGTCTCCATAAGCGAGCTTGACAGCCGCATCGACAACCCAGCGCATTGCTGGCGTTACATCGATACCGATGCCGTCGCCAACAATATAGGGCACGATTGGATTATTCGGCACCTCGATTTCGGCGCCGCCCAGCGCGTGAATCGGCTGTCCATGGGCTGGCACTTCGACACGCTGATAAGTCATGAGTTGCGCCTAAGCGAGCGGTTGCAGACGACCCGCAATCAGCATCGCGATTTCCATCGCCTGCTCGTAATTCAGCCGCGGGTCGACTTGCGACTTGTAGGCCCGCGACAAGTCGGCCTCGGATAAACCGCGCGCACCGCCTATGCATTCCGTGACGTTGTCGCCACTGAGCTCAAGGTGTACACCGCCGAGTATGCTGCCATGCTCCTTGTGGATACGAAACGCCGACTGCAACTCCGCAAGAATATTATCGAAACGCCGCGTCTTGTAACCTTCCGCCGTCGTTTCGGTATTGCCATGCATCGGGTCGCAAACCCATAGAACTTTCGAACCAGTCGCCTCAACCGTCTTTATCAGGCGCGGCAGATGCGCTTCGATGTCGGCAGCGCCAAAGCGCGTAATGAGCGTCAGTCGACCTGGCTCATTAT
>JAHEEO010000225.1 GCA_024640665.1 Rhodospirillales bacterium
GACCAAAGGTCCCACGGGGATTATCTGGGATGGCACGACGCTTTTTGGACTTGAATCTTCGGCCAATGCAAATACTGGTGAAACGGTTACGATGATATTTCGGGCCGACGATGTCTATTTGCCACCAAACACGCTGTCCTGCGGAATGAACGATTCCCCGCTCAGTGCCGCCGCCATGTTCGCGACCATAGCCCAAGAAGTCGCCACGCCTGCGGCACTCGTAGCCACGTTGAATCTCAACATCGGGCTCGTCGCTGATTTTGAATTTACGCAGCTGCATGGCAACCCAGAAGCAGCAATGCTGGAACGCATGAATAACATTGACGGAATCTTTTCCGAACAGGTTGGCGTACAAATTACACCTCAACAAATCGATGTATTCGATGATGCCGGCATAGATCCATTTACCGACACGACTGTCGCCAGCGACTTACTCAACGAACTCGCGGTTTATCGCGGCGCAAACTCTGCACAAGATGCGATGGGCCTCACCCATTTGTTTACCGGCCGGGAGCTAGACGGTTCAACGGTTGGTATCGCTTACCTGAATGCGCTGTGCCAACAGGTCAATCCGCGTGATTCACAAATGCGCAGCTTTGGTGCAGGACTTACCGAAGCTCGTGGCGTCTTCGGTCCAACCACTGCGATGATAGAAAGTTTGATAGCAGCGCACGAGCTCGGACACAACTTCGGCGCCCCACACGACGGGCAAAGCGGCGGCGCATGCGCCGCAACACCGGAAACTTTTCTCATGTCTGCTGGCTTCAGTAATTCCGACCAATTCTCTCAGTGCAGTCTTGACCAAATGGCCATAGAAATTGCATCTGCCAGATGCTTGACGCCCGCCGCCTTCACGGACGTCGCGTTGACGGGCCAGTCGGCGACGAATGAGACATTTACGGAATCGCAGTTCGATTACACGTTTACGCTTACGAACCAAGGCACGGCAGATGCCGCGGATACGACACTAGACATCGACTTTGCTTCAGATTTCGACATCATACAGATTGAACCGCAGGTCGGAAGCTGCTCTGCCGCCTCCTCAACAGTGAGCTGCGCGCTCGGTGTCTTGACTGGTTCTGCGACGCGTACGATTACCGCCACATTGCGAGCTTCGAGCCCCGGCACTCATTCAATCTCGGCGTCGGTGACTGCGACCGCCGACGCTTTCCTGAGCAACAACGCGCTAAGTGATTCGGTAAACGTAATCGCTGCCGTCGACTTATCAGTAACTGGCAGCCCTTCGACACTCAGCGAAGATCAACTCACCATAGTCACTGCAAGAATCGATAATCTTTCGGGCATCGCAGCCGACGGCGTGACATTGACGGGCAGCGCCACTGGCACTGTCAGCATCGAATCTGCCCAAATCGGCAACCAAGCATGCACAATAACAGACGGCGTTTTCGACTGCGCCTTGGGCGCGCTGGCCGCACTTTCCAATACGACTTTGGAACTTTCAGTGCGCAGCAATGCAGCAGGATCGTCCAGGGTCGCCATTTCAGCTTCCGGCCTGCAAGCCGATCCCAACAATTCAAATAACTCGACACAGGTGGATCTCGAGGTACTCGCTCAGCCTCAACCCCAAAATGAAAGCCCTAGTGGCGGCGGCGGTGCTCTGGGTTCTGGCGGGCTCTTGCTGCTGGCCCACTTGTGGTGGTGGCGCAAGCGTCGGCTACCGCTTGGCAGCATGAATTTTTCTTAAGCAAGTAGTCGCGAAGCGCTCAACGTCGTAGGCTAGTCGGAAAGTAGCTTTCCGAGCAGATGCGACCTATGGCGGAAGACAGCAACCGTTTACTCATTATTGACGATGATCTCGAACTGGCCCAGATGTTGTCAGAATATGTGGCGCCTGAAGGTATTGAGTTAGTTTCGGCAAGGACCGGCAACCAAGGGCTCTCCGTTGCGCGTTCTGAAGAGTTTCAACTTATTATTCTCGATGTCATGTTGCCAGGCCTATCTGGGTTCGAGGTGCTGCGCCAGTATCGCGAGTCGGGCGGCAAAACCCCGGTATTGATGCTCACCGCGCGCGGTGACGATGTAGATCGAATTGTCGGGTTGGAAATGGGTGCCGACGATTATCTGCCCAAACCGTTCAATCCCCGCGAATTGCTGGCCCGAATCAAGGCTATCCTGCGACGCACTTCGGATTTGGATCAACCGCCGCAAGATGAACTGACTGTTGGCACACTCCACGCCGACTTCAGGAAACGCGAAGCAAGCCTCGACGATGTACCCCTCAATTTGACTAACGCGGAGTTCATCATTCTTGCTGGCTTGATGAAGGAGCCTGGCAACGTTGTTTCTCGCGCTACGCTCACTAAGGCAGCGCTGGGACGACAGCTTCTGCCGGATGACCGGAGCCTTGACACCCACATAAGCAATCTGCGACGTAAGCTTGATGGCAATGGCGACAACCGAGCGCGCATTCGAAGCGTCCGCGGAACTGGTTATATGCTAGTGCCTGCAGATAAGGCCAAAACATGAGCCTCTATTGGAAGATTTTTCTCTCGTTCAGTATCGCGATGATATTGACTTTGGTCGGGGCGGTATTCGTTAGCTTTAGACTCGCCGAACAGGCCTTCGATCAAGATCGCGCCGAGAATCGATCCGTCTTTATCGAAGAGGCTGCGGCTGCTCTGGACAGCGACGGGGAAGAGGGCTTAACAAATTGGCTCAGCAGAAATCGGCGTCCAACGCAGCGAACCCTGCTTTGGATCATCGACAACAACGGCAGGGAACTATTGGGCCAACCCATACCACCACCGATGGTTCGCGCCATCACACAGCCAGAAATTAGGCCGCCGGACAGCCCATCTAATTATCGACCAAGAAGAATCGCGCCTCGGCTGATCGCTCCCGACGGCAGCGAATACTATCTCGTATTCACGCGACCACCGCGCACGCTTTTTGGCGTGTTGAGCTGGCCAAATACGCAGGTTGCTGTCTTATCGCTGGCAGCTGCGGTAGCCGCGGTGACCGCATTGTTGCTCGCTCGATACATCGCCTCACCGATCGTGCAGTTGCAGAGAGCTGCACGCTCACTGGCCGCGGGGAAGCTCGGAACACGTGTCGGTCAACCATTTGACCGACGACATGATGAAGTAGGCACGCTCGCGCGCGACTTCGACAAAATGGCCGAGCAAATACAGCAGCTGGTGGTCGCCAAAGAAACGTTGCTGCGCGACGTTTCTCATGAACTCCGATCGCCCCTTGCGAGGATTCGTGTCGCATTGGCGCTTGCGGAGCGAGACGCCTCCAGCACTGCGCTGCCTGCACAGCTCCAGCGCATCGAAAACGAAACGGAGCGGCTGGATCAGCTGGTCGGGCAAGTGTTAACGCTCACTCGACTTCGAACACAGGCGCCTCACGATCACAAGCCGATTGATCTCAACGAGATGTTGAGCGAGATAATTGACAACGCAAAGTATGAGAACGCGACAACTGAAATCGCGTTCTCCCCGAATAAGCACGCAACGGTGATGGGTAACCTCGAGGAATTGCGCAGCGCAATAGAAAATACTGTCCGCAACGCGCTCGCGTACACGAATGACCCGGGCAAAGTTGAGATCGTTTTAGAAACCTCGGGCAACGCCGTAACGATTCGAGTCGCAGACAACGGTCCGGGCGTGCCGGAAAAAGATCTCACCAAGATATTCGAACCGTTCTATCGAACAGATCAGAGTCGCGACCATCAACACAACGGTGAAGGGATCGGTTTGGCCATTACCAGCAGTGTTGTCGATCGCCACGCGGGTTCGGTCACCGCAAGAAACCGCAGCACAGGCGGCCTGGAAATCTCAATACGGTTGCCCAGAACTTCCGCTGCTAGCTAAACGTTACCGATAAGCGGGGAACGTCGTTCTAGATAGCGGCCGGCCGTACTGCGCGCGCGAACTGATACGCGTGCAGTACGGCCATAAACCTTCAAGCGTGCCCTAGAGGCTGTACCCGCGTTCTTCGTGAAGTACCAAATCCAGGCCTTCGGTTTCCTGGTCACTCGAAACACGCAGCGGCGTAACAACGCTGATGAGCTTCAATATGATAAATGTTGCGATACCGCACCATGCCGCCGTCGCCAGCGCACCGATTGCTTGCACCGCGAACTGGCCGCCGATGGTGACACCGTCATCCAGACCCAGGCCACCCGCCGTGGCCGAAAACACGGCTGTCAACAATAGCCCCGTGAAGCCACCGACACCATGAACTGGAAAAACGTCCAGCGAATCGTCTATATACAGTTTGCGCTTAATAAACTGCGTAGCAAAGAAACAGACAACACCTGCAATAAGGCCGATGCACAACGCACCGAGCGGCCCAACGAATCCAGACGCGGGGGTAATCGTTCCCAAACCGGCGACCATACCCGTGACAATGCCAAGCACACTCGGCTTGCCGAACCGGACCCATTCAATCGTCATCCACGCGATCGAACCTGCAGCCGCACTTATATGCGTCACGAGCATTGCCATTCCGGCAGCACCATTGGCTGCAACCGCACTACCCGCATTAAATCCAAACCAGCCAACCCAGAGCATCGATGCGCCCGTAAAAGTCATTGTCAGATTGTGCGGTGGCATTGCGACGCTGGGAAAGCCATCCCGATTGCCGAGCATCAATGCGGCAACCAACGCAGCGACACCGGCATTAACGTGGACAACAGCGCCGCCAGCGAAGTCGCGGAATCCCATTTCGGCCAACCAACCGCCACCCCAAACCCAATAGGTAACCGGCACATAGACTACGAGCAGCCAAATCACGGAGAACAACAGCATGGCAGAGAAGCGCATCCGCTCTGCAAAGCCGCCGACGATGAGTGCCGGCGTAATTACCGCGAAGGTCAACTGAAACATGACCCAAAGCGTTTCTGGAATTGTGCCACTGACCGAATCGACGGTGACACCCGCGAGAAACGCGCCTGATAAGCCACCGACAAAGCCCGGAATACCGCCTTCGCCGAAGGCCATCGAGTAACCGACTGCAATCCACACGATAGAAATGACACAGCAAATCGCAAAACACTGCATGAGTACGGACA